>JAGFJJ010000056.1 GCA_024102815.1 Phycisphaerae bacterium | reverse complement strand
CAGTTGCGCCCGGTCCAGGTACACATCCCGCCATTGTTGCCGTTGTAATAATCACGAGCGTCAGCGTGATGATTCGCGCCTGCATGCATAATCTCCTGTAGATGGCCCGGGCAACAAATACGCTTCTGGGCTTCGATGCGTCCTGGGTCAAGAATCTTCCCCTCAAGCACGAAGTCTCGGAGGCCGGGTTATGGGCTTCCGAGGGCATGATCGTCCCAGCGATAACAGCGCGCTTCGTCGTTCTTCCCGGGTATCGTTGCGATCAATGCGCCACATCTGCGATTGCCGAACCAGGGAACTGAGTCGACTTGTCGCCGTCACACCGCGCCCGGATTGGGTGGCAGAACGATAACCTCCGTGTCCGGAAGAAACCGCGTAGACTGCGCGTCCAATGGCTGATGTGCAACCGATCCCGAGGGTGCCGATGACGTCGCTGCCGTCCCGTTTACGCCTTCTGCCGGCAATGATCCTTGCTCTTGGCATCCTACTGTGGACAGGTTGCGCACTGAACCACGAGGCCCGTGTCACGGTGGACGACGTGCTGCAGCGATACGGCGATCAGATCTCAGAAGATGCTGACAAATACGGGCAGGCGGATTGGGTGACCACGACGGCAGCTCCGAGCACGCAACCGACTCCAGGCAGGACAACGGCCGAGTCACATTCGCCCGTTTCGCTGCGCGATTACATTGTCGTTGCGCTTCGCGAGAATCCGGACATCAAGGCGGCTGAAGAGATGGCTCGATCAAGCGCCGCGCGCGTTCCCCAGTCGACCGCTCTCCCCGATCCCGTGCTCGCCATGAAGGTGCTGCCTGAGCCAATCCGCACGGCCGAAGGCGATAATCCGTTCGTCCTCGGAATTCGGCAGAAACTGATCGTGCCAGGAAAGCTCGAACATGCCGGCCGCGTCGCGCTTCAAGAAGCTCGAATGGCGCTGGAAGTACTGCAGGCTACGCGGCTTCGCGTCATCGGTGACGTCAAGCGTACCTATTACCGGATCTACATCATCGATCAGACGATCGAAGTCGACCGGACGAATCAGGATCTGTTGCGTGGATTGATTGACGTCGCGCGATCTCAGTCCGAAGTAGGGAAGCGCGGCCAGGAGGACGTACTTCGGGCCCAGGTCGAGTTGTCAAATCTCGAAGGCAAGATCATCGAGCTGCAACAGGAACGTGAGACTGCCGTCGCACGGATGAACCGGCTGCTAAATCGTCGACCACAGACGTCGATCCCGCCTGTGGGCTTATTCGAGTTACGCAGCATTGAGCCGACGGTCGATCATTTGCTCGTCCTCGCAGGGAATGCGAACCCCGACCTAGATCGACTTCGTCAGCAGATCGAGCGTGATCGCGAAGCAACCAAGCTTGCCAAGTTGCAGTGGTGGCCGGATTTCACGGTCGGTCTGGAATGGATTTACATGGAGGGCCGCACGGCATTCCGGCCCCCGCCCAATCCGATGACCGGCGTACCGGCCCCTGTCAACCGCATGAGCGAATCCGGAAGCGACAACTGGGCGATCACGTTCGGATTCAACATCCCAATCTGGGCCGAACGGATTCGTGGCGGGATTGAAGAAGCCCGGCGTCGCATGCTCGCATCACAGCATCAATACGCATCTGAGCGGAACAGCGTATTTTACAACATCGAAGACGCGCTCGCGCGGATCCGGGCACAGCGCGAGCTGGCCCTGTTGTTTCGTGACACAATCATTCCTCAAGCCCAGCAGGCGTACGAAGTCAGCCGGGCGAGCTATACGGCGGGCACGACGAGCTTTCTCTTTGTGATCGACAACTGGCAGAAGTGGCTGACGTTCACGATCCAGTATCACCGCGCACTGGGCCAATTGGAACAGGGCGTTGCTGATCTGGAGCAAGCGGTGGGCTTGAGCCTTGGCGAAGTGGGACCAGAAAGATGAGACGGGTGAAGGGAAGACACACGCCGTTCGTACGACCGGCCCGCATTTGGGTTACCGTACTCATCGTCACCGGGGCGTTGATCGCGGGGGGCGGGGGCGGGTTCTGGATCGCACGTCAAGCCGGCGCCGTGGGTAACGGTGCTTTGACCCCAACGACGGGCGACGAGCAGCAGCTCTACACGTGCGGCATGCACCCCAACGTGATCCAGAAGGGTCCCGGCGAATGCCCGATCTGCCATATGAAGCTCACGCCCCTGAAGCAGGCGATCGGCGCAGAGGGCACCAGCGCAGCCGCCGGGCCGCAGGAACGGAAAATACTGTACTGGCGCGCCCCAATGGACCCCAGCTACATTTCGGATAAACCGGGAAAGAGCCCGATGGGCATGGACCTGGTGCCCGTATACGCCGAAGAATCGGTTGCCGGTCCGCAGATCACCATTGATCCGGCCACAATCCAAAACATGGGCATTCGCACAACGTTGGTCCGTCGCGGTCCACTGGTCAAGACGATTAGAACCGTCGGCCGCGTCGATTACGACGAAGAAGGCGTAACGTTCATTGATACGAAGTTCGAGGGCTGGATTGAGCGCCTTCACGTCGACGAGACCGGGATGCAGGTCAACCGGGGCGATGCGCTCTTTGAAGTGTATTCGCCGAAGCTCTATTCGGCGCAGGAAGAGTACCTGGCGGCCCTGCGCGGTGTGGAGCGACTCTCCGAGAGTACGATGCCTGAGGCGCGGGAGCAGGCTGAGCGGCTGGTCGAAGCGGCCGAGGTGCAGCTCAAGTATTTTGACATATCCGACGCCCAGATTGACGAACTACGACGCACGCGGGAGATCCGCAAGACGTTGACCATCAACTCCCCGGCGAGCGGGATTGTGACAGAAAAAATGGCGCTCGAAGGGATGTACGTCAAGCCCGGCATGCGATTGTACACGCTGGCGGACCTGTCGACCGTCTGGGTCTACGTGGACGTGTACGAATACCAGCTTCCATGGGTGCGCATCGGCCAACCGGCGACGATGACGCTGCCTTATCTGCCCGGACGCTTCTACGAGGGCGAAGCGGTTTATATCTATCCGTACCTTGAGGAAAAGACCCGTGTCGTTCACGTGCGGCTGGAGTTCCCCAATCCCGAACTGGCACTCAAGCCCGGCATGTACGCCACCGTCACGCTGAAGAGTCAGATTGGCAGAGAGGCCGTACTCGTGCCACGGGAGGCGTACATCGACTCAGGCATTCGTCAAGTGGCCTTCCTGGCGCTTCCGGGCGGCAAGTTCCAGCCACGCGACATTGGAGTTGGAGTAGAAGCCGAAGACGGTATGGTCGAAGTGCGCCAGGGCCTGGAGCCCGGTGACCGCGTCGTCGTCAGTGGTCAATTCCTGCTGGACGCCGAGAGCAAGCTGAAGGAAGCCATTGAGAAGATGCTCTCCGCAAAGCAAGCACCTATGCAAGACAATGCGGCAGAACTGCCGTCGTCGTCGCCGATGGACCACGGAACACACGAGACGACGCCCGAACAGGCTGCTGGACTGCAGATTATGAATCCGGATACGTTGACACCGGCTGACGCATCGATGAAAGGCGACTGAGGCTCGACATGCGATTTGTACAATGGACCGCAATCGCGGCGCTGCTTTTGATCAGCGTGAGCACCTGGGCCGAGGATCCTGCTGGCGACGGCGGAGGAAGCCCCGTAGGGGCGAAATTCGCTTGCCCAATGGAAACGCATCCGGATCAGGGGGATCCGAGAGAACAGGGCGCTTACTTCGCCGAAAATCGGGGCGATTGCCCGTGGTGTGGGATGAAGCTCGAGCCCCTCGACGAGCTTGATTGGGCGCGAGCACGACGTGCCGCGGAAGGCGCCGAAGTCGCGTACACCTGCCCCTACCATCAGCAAGTCTTTTCCAGAATCGAGGGCGAATGCCCCCGCTGTGAAAGGCCGCTCGAGCCGTTCAGGGCCATGTACACCTGCCCGAATCCCGTGCATGCCTCTGTCATTCATCTGCATGCAGGGACCTGCCCGAAGGATGGGCGCAAGCTCGTCCCCTTCCGAGGTGTCTGGCTTTCCGAAGAGATGGGGGCGCGGAATGCACCGCCCAAGCCTGAATTGGCTGATCTCGCGGCGTTCCGTTGCCCGCTGCACCCGCTGGTCCACAGCGACCAGCCGGGGCACTGCATGATCTGTGCGCGGGAGCTGGAATCAATCGGAGGGGCCACCAAACAGCCCGCCCCGGGCATTCCTGCCGACGCGCAGTACGTGTGTCCCATGGAGGAATGCCATTACTTTGCTGCTGAGCCAGGCGAGTGCCCGACATGCGGCATGCGGATCAAGCCGATTGCCGACGTAGAATGGGCTCGCAAGATGAAGCACGCCCCGACCGCGCAGCCAGCCGGCGACTACGTGTGCCCAATGCACCCACGGGAGACGGCCGGTAAACCGGGCCGCTGCGGCATTTGCGGTATGCAACTCGTTGCGGCCAAGGATCTCCCACAACCGAAAACGGCACCCGAAGCCGTTCAAGTACAGATGAACCACCTCATGGAGCACTACCTGGAACTGCAGCAACGATTCGCAGCCGACCGGACGACGGAGGCAGCACAGCAGGCGCAGGGCCTGATCGCCGCGGCGGACGGGCTGGAAAGGCTGCTGGATGAGTCGACGGTGAAGCTGTCGTCGGAATTCCGCGCGGCGTTGAAGAGGTTGCGGGAGGCCACGGTGAGGATTCACGCTGAGGACCTCGCGGCCAGTCGCGTGGCCTTCGTCGATCTCAGTGCGGCGCTACGCGAAATGGTTGCGGAAGCACGGCCCAGTCGCGACAAGTACGGCAAGATCTACATCTTTCACTGTCCGATGTCCAAGGGCGACTGGCTTCAAGCGTCGGCGGACATGAAGAACCCGTACTACGGTTTCGAGATGCTCAAATGCGGCGAGCTCGTCAGCACGGAATAGTGCTGGGAGCGCCGCCGAGCAGTTCCCCAATATGATCGCGAAGCTCATTGAATTCTGCGCCCGCAACCGACTGCTCGTGTTGATTCTAACGGGCTTCGTCGTCGCCGGAGGCATCTGGACGATATACAACATCCGTCTGGACGCCATTCCGGACCTGTCGGACGTTCAGGTTATCATCTTTACCGAATACGCGGGCCAAGCGCCGCAGGTCGTCGAGGACCAGGTCACTTATCCGCTCACGACTTCCATGCTGGCCGTGCCGTATGCCAAGGTCGTGCGTGGATACTCGTTCTTTGGATTCTCGATGGTGTACATCATTTTCGAGGATGGCACCGATCTGTATTGGGCGCGATCCCGAGTGCTCGAATACTTGAATTACGTGGCTGGTCGCCTGCCGAAGGGAGTCACACCGCAGCTCGGGCCGGATGCGACCGGCGTGGGATGGGTTTACGAGTACTCGGTCCGCAACGGCTATTACTGCCCCGGGTATCCCGAGGGTATGTACTACGACCCGGGCGCGCCATACGAACATGCCTCTGATGTACCGGTCGATCAGTCCGCAGCAGCGGAGCGCGAGCATATCGCGCCTTCTGGTCGCCGCTGGTACGCCAACAAGGGCGACGCCCCGGAAGAGATTCGCGCTCGCCTGGAGCGCGTCCGCATCTTTGACAAGCCGGGCCAGTGCCCGTGGGACTCCGACCACGAACTGGTCTTGGCTGAATACGACCTATCCGAACTGCGCAGCATCCAGGACTGGTACCTGCGCTTCGAGCTAACGGCTGTTGAGGGCGTCGCGGAGGTCGCACCGGTCGGTGGTTTTGTGCGGCAGTACCAGGTCGTCATCGATCCGGATGAGCTGCTCGCGTACGACATTCCGCTCAGCCACGTGAAGATGGCGATCCAGCAGTCCAACAGCGACGTCGGTGGGCGCGTGCTGGAAATGTCCGAAACCGAGTACATGGTCCGTGGACGAGGGTATCTTGCCCAGTTGTCGCCCGCGGATGTGGCGGCCGCTCGGGAGGAAGGAGTGCCGATCCGACGCGTACGGGCCGAGCGGGGCCTCCGCGATTTGCAGAAGATCGTCATACGGGTCAATCCCGAAGGGACGCCCGTGTACTTGCGTGACATTGCAGACGTCCGCCTCGGTCCGGAGCTACGGCGCGGACTGGCTGAGGCCAACGGCGAGGGAGAAGTCGTCGGTGGCATTGTCGTGATGCGCTTCGGCGAAAACGCCTTGCAAGTCATTCGCGACACGAAGGAGCGCATCGACCAGTTACGGGCCGGGCTACCCCCGGGCGTTGACGTGGTCACGGAGTACGACCGCTCGGCGCTGATCGAGCGCGCCGTGGACACGCTGAGAAGCAAGTTGATCGAGGAGATGATTGTCGTCGCCATCGTGTGCGCGATATTCCTTCTGCACCTGAGAAGCAGCCTCGTCGCCATCTTTGTGCTACCTACGGCCGTGCTCGCCAGTCTGATCGTCATGCACGCTATGGGCATCAATGCAAACATCATGAGCCTCGGGGGGATCGCGATCGCTATAGGTGCGATGGTCGACAGCTCGATCGTGATGGTCGAGAACGCCCACAAGCACTACGAACGTGACAAGGGGAAAAAGCCCCATGACGAAATCATCATTGCATCTGCGAAAGAAGTAGGTCCGACGCTGTTTTTCAGCCTGCTCATCATTACTGTGAGCTTCCTGCCGATCTTCGTGCTCGGAGAGCAAAGCGGCCGGCTTTTCAAGCCCCTCGCCTACACGAAGACTTTCGCGATGGGAGCGGCGGCCATTCTGGCGGTGACCGTGATCCCGGTCCTGATGGTGTACTTCATACGCGGTCGCATCCCCAACGAACAGACAAACCCGATCAGCCGCCTTCTGCAAAAGGCCTACGAGCCCTTCTACTGGGCGGCGATGAAAGGCAAGTACTTCACGTTGCTCATTGCGTTGCTGCTGGTTTGCAGCGCGATTCTGCCGCTGCAAAAGTACATCTGGGGCGGGCAGGTGATCGGCGACCATGTGCCGTTCCTCAAGCTCAGTCAGCAGATCGGCAGTGAGTTCATGCCGCCGCTGGACGAGGGTGACCTACTGTACATGCCCACGACCGACCCGGGCATCAGCATCACCAAGGCGCGCGAGTTGCTGCAGCAGACCGATGCACTGATTGCCTGGTTTCCAGAAGTGCATCACGTATTCGGCAAGATAGGGCGAGCGGAAACGGCAACCGATCCCGCGCCGCTGTCGATGATTGAAACAACGATCATGTTGGAGCCCGACCGTGAGAAATGGCGAAAGCGTCACTTCGATCGATGGTTCGCCTTCCTCCCTGATGTTGTCAAGAACTACACGCTATTAACCTACTTCTGGCCGGAGGAGCGGCCCATTACCATCGATGAACTCAGCTACGGGTGGGATGATTCGGACGGCGCGCACGTGAATGGGCTCGACGACATCGTTGCCTTCCCCGGCCTGACCAACGCCTGGACAATGCCGATCAAGACCCGCATCGACATGCTGTCCACCGGCATCAAGACGCCAGTCGGCATCAAGATTATGGGGGACGACCTCGCCACGCTGGGCGGCCTGGCCGAACGCGTAGCGGCACAGGTGCGGACCCTGCCTGGCACACTGAGCGCCTACCCGGAAAAAACCGTCGGCGGAAATTACGTGGATTTCAATATCGATCGGGACGAAATCGCGCGATATGGACTGCGTGTCCAGGACGTGCAGGATGTCATTCTCACGGCACTGGGTGGCATGAACATTACGTCCACGGTGGAAGGACTGGAACGCTATCCGGTGAATCTGCGGTACAAGCGGGAGCTGCGGGACAACCTTCCCGCCCTGCGCCGGGCGCTTGTGCCCACGCCTTCCGGGGCGCAGGTTCCGCTCGCACAACTCGCCGAAATCGAGATCCACAAGGGCCCTCCGGCGATCAAGAGCGAAAACGCTCGAAAAACGGCGTGGATATACGTCGACCTGACGACGACGGACGTGGGCGGATGGGTCGAGCGTGCCAAGCAGCACGTGGCGCGAAGCGTTGAGATTCCACCCGGATACAACCTCATCTGGTCAGGTCAGTACGAATACATCCAGGCGGCCAACAAGCGGCTGGCGGTCGCTGTCCCCGCGGTGTTCATTGTGATCGTGATGCTTCTCTACCTCTCGCACGGCAGCTGGTTCGACACTTGCGTTGTCCTGCTGGCGGTTCCCTTCAGCCTAATTGGCGCAGTGTGGTTCATGTATTGGGCCGACTACAACATGTCATTGGCCGTCTGGGTGGGGTTGATTGCCCTGGCCGGACTCGACGCCGAGACTGGCATGGTCATGCTGCTTTATTTGCACAACAGCTATGATCGCTTCAAGGCTGAGGGCCGCATGAGCTCGATCGCCGATCTCAAGACGGCGATTCATGAAGGCGCCGTCCTTCGCATTCGGCCCAAGACGATGACCGTAATGACCACGATGTTGGGTCTGGTTCCCATCATGATCGGAACGGAGACCGGATCAGACGTGATGAAGCGCATGGCCGCACCCATGTTCGGAGGGCTGCTGACGAGCTTCACGATGGAATTGCTGATCTATCCCGTGATTTTCCTGGTCGCCAAACAGTTCAGTCTGCAGCGCGAACTGCGGCCAGCGGCCGAGGCAAACTGATGCGACTTGAGGAATTTCGACCAGCGGCAATTGGACTGTCCGCGTGGAACCTGACCGGGAGTGTTCCGATGATTCTCGCAAACCTGCTCTACATCTTCTTCGCACAGCTCATTGGATTCCTATTCACGCTTCTCGGCAATAGCATGTGATCGCGCCGCGGTTAGCGCGACCGGAAACCTCAAAAGCTGATCGCGATTGCCCCGAGCGCTGTCTCCAAGTCGGAATCGCTCAATGTACTGACGACGCAGATGCAGACATTACTGCTGGCCATGTGCATGAGATGCAGTTTGCCGACCTGCACGCCATGACCACGGTGGTCACCAATCGAGCAGGCCATGCATTCCCGGCCGCCGTAGTTCTTCTTGATATCGGGCGGGCATTGAAGCAGGAGTAGATGCTTGCCCCCGGGCCCGGTGTAATGAAATGCCAGTGCCCGGTGGCTTTGTCCCATATTCAGGATATAGCGGCCCTGGAGCTGCAAGCCGTGCGGCAATTCCTGTGGCGCCGCAACACGAACCGTCATGCGCCGACTCGCTTCACTGGCTGATATGGCCTCTCCACCATAGGCCCGCATCAGGGTCTGGATCCCGGCGCCGATGTCGCCATTGGCCTGCTCCAACAGCGGCCGGAAATCAATCTGACCGGCCATCGCCGGCGCCCCCCAAGGGTTCGTTACGAGCCAACCGATTCCGAGTGCAAGCAACAGCACCGCTGCGGCGGTCAGCGGTCGTCGAGCGACTCGGTCGACCCAGGAAGGGGAAGCAGTATGCGGTCTCGTTAAAGTAGGAGTTCGCGCGGCCTGTGCTCGGTTCAGTCGGGTTTCGATGGCTGTCCATAGCTCGCGAGGCGCCGAGACAGTCGGTCCGTTCCCGATGCGCACAACGAGAGTTTCCAATTGGGCCAATTCCTGCCGACATGCGATGCATTCACCCAGGTGGCTCTTCATGCGCATGCGCCGGCTGTCCGGAAGTTCGCCGTCGATGTATGCGCCCAGTTCTCCTCGAATGTCCTCGCAGCGAATACTCATGATCCCTTCAACCGCTGGGAGCCTAATTCAGGGCTCAGATCGCCCCGTATTGGATGCTCGCTATTGGCGGATTCTTCCGAATCCCCACGATCCTCTCTGAGAAGCTCTCGCAGCGCCTCGCGCGCTCGATTTAGCCGCGACGCCACCGTGCCGGACGTGATTTCCAGCACGTCAGAGAGTTCCTCGTAGGTGAACCCCTCTTGGTAACGGAGAATCAGGATCGCGCGGTGCTCCTCCGATAACTGCTCCAGCGCATGGTCGATTTCCTGTTGCGCCGATTCGGCATTCGGCCGCGTGGCATGGTCGTGCAGCTCACCCGCCACGCGAAGGTGCCGCCGCTCCGTCTCTCGCCGGCGAAACAGCTGGAAGGCCTCGTTCGTCGCGATGCGGTGCAGCCACGTACCCAGCTGGGAACGCTCATTGAAGCCTTCCATTCGTTCGAATGCACGAACAAAAGTTTCCTGGACGACGTCGAATGCATCCTGCTCATCGCGGGTAAGCCGCAGCGCCACTCGGTAGACCCGGTCCGCATGGCGCTCGTAAACTTCTCGCTGCGCTGCCCGGTCACCACGACGACAACCTGCAATGAGCTCGATTTCGTCCATGCGAGTATCGTATGCATCTGGTACGATTCCGCCATCGGCTCGCCAACGTGGCCACGGCGGGAAACTCGAAAACGGTGAAACGGCGGCACTTTTCGATGAATCGCCGGCTTACTTGGATCTGGGAATGAGAGATGCGTTGAGACGTTTGCAAGTGAATTCTAGTTCGTTGCCTCGTTCACACCGATTCTGGCCAAGCGTGAATTCGAAAGCGCTGCGTCCCGGTTCGAACATCGACCCTGTCCTTCAGATGGTCGATGTGGCCTGGTGATTCCTGTTGCGATGAATCTGACGGCTCTTGGGCGGCCATCCTGCAAAGCGGGGCTGGCCGGCAAGGTGGAGCCGAAGCGGCGGCATGTTGCGACGACGGATCAAGCCGGGTGAACGATACCGCTGATTACGACGACGAGATGACTTCCGGGGCGCGACAGTCTCTGCCGGCCCGTGCCCGATCTACTCCCATGATAGCCGCTACGATGTCGTCGACGCCTCCTGTGCCCTCCTCCCAGGGGTTCATGTTCATGAAGTCGCCGAGCGTCCTGGGCGAATCGGTGGTTGCCATTGAAACGAAACCGCGGAACTGGGCTTCGGAGCTCCGTTCATGGGGTATCTCGGTCAATTGTATCCGGCCAGCCTCCGTCCCGGACCCGCACAGCCCGACGTGGGCCGCGAGGCTCGCAGATGCGCTGCCCCTCTTGGGGCAGTGGCGGGCTGTAAACTCGGCGGTCGGTTCCTAACGAGAGAAATGGAGAGCGCGAGGGCCGAAAGGACGCGCCAAAGGAACGGCTGGCCGGTCACGGCCACAAATCGGCGCTCTCTTGCCCGCCGGCGCGACTCGACCGCATCCGTTACCCCTTGCGAATCCTGGCGTTAAAACGAACAACCCCAGGCGCTCTCGCGTCTGGGGTCTCGCGTTAACTCGTGGGTCGTGAGATTTGCTACCAAGTGGAGACCTCCCCGAACGCAACCCTCTTCGAAGCGCTCTCGCGCTCGGAGACGGAACGCAAGAGCGGTCAAGACTGTTAACCAGCCAGCCGAGGATGGCGCGGAAACCGGTTGCGGAAATCTCGGCGATTTCCGCAAGGAGACTACGGGCTCAATGCCGCCATCAGCGGCGGCACCGGGCACAGAGCCGGCGACGGAGGCGTCGGCCCGTGAATCGTCGTGGGCGTCTGCGGAAACGCGAAAGGATAGAATTCCTTTCCTGAACCGACATTAAATGCGTTAACAATGCGGAGCACGTCTGCACTGATTGTCACCCGGTCCGTAAGTTCGGGATTAACATCCGTCCATGTGAAGTGTGGCGCGGTCGGAACTGACGAAACGACCTGCAGCGCTGCAGAAATATCAAACCCGCCCGTGACGCCGTCAGGCGGACGCCATTTGTTAATTGGCGTTGCTGGCGACGTGCCAGTATCAGGATCAAGTGTCGAATTAAATGGTCCGACAACATCTGCCCAGAATCTTCCGTTCGACGCGTTTGGCCGTGCGGCGGTGGTTACAACGATTGACGTGGAGAAGTTGATGCCGTCTGACGTCGCTCGGACCTCGTAGTCTCGGCCGATGCCTCGGCATGTTCCGGCCGGAGACTGGCAAAACACATCCGCTGTACATGCCTGGCCATCGTTCGGTCCTCCAACGCAGACCAGACCGTCCCCAGGTGCGATCATGCAGCCGCCGACGTGAATCGCCGGCAATGAACTCCAGTCAAACAGGATAGGGGTCGTATCCGAAACGACGAAAGTCAGGCCTTGTCCGACGATCGATGCAGGCGATGTGCGCGGAGTGCTGATGTAATACCAGGGCCCGCCAGAACCAATATCCTGAATCTGGAACGCTGTGTACGTGTGCGATCCTTGTGGTGCAAAAGAAACGTAACGCTGCTTCCGGGCACCGTGAGGATATGTCGTAATAATCAACGGCGGATCAACCACGGGTCCCGGGCAGCTCACGTCGCAGACCATACCGGCTTCGAGCGCGCAGGTACTGTCCCAGACCACGTCGCAGCAGAAACTGTCATAGATGCATACCTCGGTCGAGCAATTAGCGTTCTCGCAGCAGGGAGATGCGTGAGGCTGACAGCAATCTCCGGTATGGGTCGGGCATGTGGGGCAGCTCATTCCCGGGTCATTGCAGGCGCTTCCCGGTACGAGAACACCGATCGCCGCACAGGACGCCAGCGTTTCGTCGCTGCAAGAGCCGTCGGACTGGCAACAAGCATGCGTGCAAGGGGGCTGAAGCGCTGCGCAGGAGGTTCCCAGGGCAAAGCGTCCAAGGCAGTCGCACTCGCTTACGCCGTTCACGCATTGGCCGGATTCGGACTCGCAGCACGCCCCTGTTAGCGGAGCCATGCACTCGTCGGGAATTGCGTCGTAATCGCAATCCGCTGATAGCCCGGATTCAATATCACATTCGTCCGGGACGGCATTCGAATTGCAGTCTTGACTGTTGCCCTCTGCGATGTCACAGGTATCGTCGGGGAGCCCATTTCCGTTGCAATCACTGTAGTTTTGTCCGCAGAGATCAGCGGCCTCATCCACGCATACGTCATCCCATTCGCCGTTGCAACAGTAGGAATCAAATCTGCACACGGCATCACAGCACCAAACGTCATTGCAACCTATCTCCCCCGTCCTCTCTTCGAAGCAACAGCCGGTAGCATCGTAACAGGTTGGCCAAGGGCAGAGGCCGGATTGACCGCAGACGCCGCCAAGCACGAAGATGGTAGGCTGCTGCTCTCCAGCGCATTGCGCCTCGGTTGTTAAGAGTGGGTCACAGTGGTCCGACTCGGGGCCGTCCTTGACGCAACATGCGCCTGAATCGCACGCAGGACTGATTGTAGCGCACGATTCTCCGACCTCGAATTTGCCGGGACAAAGGCATGCGGATATTCCGTCCGTACATGTTCCATCCGCCAGGTCGCAGCAAGCACCGGTTTCAGGGGTGCCACAGGCATCCAGCATGCCGTCATTGTCGCAGTCTCGATTGGGATCGATCGCGAGATCGCAAACATCAGAAACAAGATTGGAATCGCAGTCGGGCAGCCCGGCCCAACCTTCAAACTGTGAGGCCAGGTAGGAAGTCGAAGTCTGTGCAACGTCCCAGCCCAGAAATGAGGTAGGGCCCGTGATTACTAGATTCTTGAGCTCGTAGATTCCGTCGATTCCGGCCTCGCCGATAGGGGCGCCGTCAAACTCGACGGTGACAACGACAGGGTTCGTCCACGGCGCCTGGACCTGAAACTGGCCTTCGGTCCGGGCAATCTCGGCGGAAACGTCTGATCCGCATGCGCCCATGAGGGCGGCTGAAGACGTATACGTGCCTTCCAAAAGGAAGTCGAACGGAATCTGGAACGTGAGCGCATTGTAAAGGCCGTCGGGCGGGCCATCGGTGTCAACGGCCTGAGACGTGACATCGTCCAAATGAATGATCAACGGTGATCGGTCGAAATTGACTACCGCGTACGAGGAGGTGTTGTAGACAGGGTCGAACGCAAGCTCATCAACCGTTGTTGGAAGCTCGCCCTCCGGTTGAGGATCGTGGTACACCAGCTGCAACTCGGTCATCTCGAACGGACCGTCTTCGCCGTTTTCCAAGACATCTTCGGCGGATACATCAGCCTTGATTGTCCGGCCCATTCCTGCAGTGAGGTGCTGTCGCAGTAAACCAAGAAGTGCGCCATCGTTCGGCGTGTCCAGAAAGGCAACGAGCGAGTAGTCGCCGGTCACGCTAACATCCACTTTCGCGGAAATCTCGAACCGGTCGAACAGACCATTCGGGGGGGTGTCGGAATCGATGCCTTGGTCTGAAAGTCCGAGGGACGAACTGAACTTCGCCGGCGGTACATAGGCATAGAATCGTGTTGCCGTTTGGCGTTGAAACGGGAAGCCCCGGCTCGTGCCGGATATTTCGACGGTGGCGTCGTATGTGTCCGTCAGCGCCGTCAGCGTGCTGAACGTGGCGCTGTAGACACCATCTCCGGCCTGGGCATCTGCAAAGTTGCCGTCGTCAAGCAGCGGTACGTCGGTGTACGCTGCACCAGTTGACGGCTTCACGTGAGCCGTTACGGTCGCTCCCTGTACGGCCGTGTCTCCGTCGAAAACCAGGGTGGCAATGGTCAATGACGATCCCGCTTTGAGCTTCGCCGGCAACACTGTGACCGCAACCCGTATGGGGCTGTCGGTTACGACTTCGATGAGGACCGCCGCGTCGCAGGTCGGGCATAGTGGGTCGGCCGCCCCGTAGGTCACGGTGTAGTTGCCCGTTCCCTGGGACGGCAGCTCGTAGAAATGGTGCGAACCGGGCATACACAGGAAGGGAATCGAAGCGCAGGCCGGATCGGGGTCCGTAATCTGGATCTCACGGTAGCTGCCGCCGTAAGTCGCTTCAGCGTTGGCGGGCGTCACGGTTCCGCCGCCCGGAAGCTGGATCTGAACTGAGGCAAGCGGAATTGTGCCGATGACGTGAATGCGCACCGTTTCCGCGTCGTCAATTAGGAACGTGGACTGCTGCGACGAAGCACCCGAGGTCAGCCGGGCAACGTCAACCCGGGCGTCGGTCAAGGGGATCGCGCGATCATCCTGCGCTAGCGAACGGGCCGAAGAAAGCGCGACGCAAAGGACGCACGTGGCGGTCACGACCGGTCTTCGAGATGCACGACTCATCGCCTAGTTCCCTTCTGTATTGCTCGGCAATTGCTCCGTAACTGGCACGATGCAGACTCGGCCAATCCCAAGCAGATCGTCTAGCGCCTGCTCGTAAACGACGTACCTTTCGTCCGTAGTCCATTGCATCGCGGCTGTGCCGTTCTCCAACCCGCCTATCGCAAGCCTGCGCGCCGGGCCCAACGGTCTTCCGTCAAGGCGCGAGAAGATCTGGTGATAATGCTGTCCTGATCCCAATGGATAAAACCTGCTGATCCGGCCGTTGGTCGACAGCACCGCCAGTGCCTCGCTCTGTGGGGCGTCCGATGTCTTGAGCGCCTTGCCTCCCGCAACGCTCACGAGCAGGCCCTCGAAAAACAACTGCGTCCCGAACAACTCGAACGGCTCCCGCGGCAGGACGGACGTGCAACACTCCTGTGTCGGTCCGGTGGCGTCGTCCCAGACGGAATCGTCAACCCGGCGGCCCGTGCCCTCGGCCGGGTCAAAGCGATAGACGGCCAAATTCGGGATGTAGTCAACCTCGTCGTCCTGAAAGTCGTCGCGGCGATTGTCAAATGTCTGGGCTGTGAGAAGCAGGACGTCACTTCCTTCAGTCTCGTAGCGCAACGCAAAATAAGCGAGTTCCCCCTCCCGCCATTCCGGCGTCTCGAAGCAGGGTACGTCGCTCTCCCCGCCGGCGGGATTCAAGTTACATCCCATGACGGCGCCGAGTATCAAGGATCCAAAGATGAAGGCACGGATCATATTGATCCCTTTCAATCCTGCGCCCGCGAAATTATTGGGCGGGGGGCTGCACGACATGGGGAAGCGGGCGCATCCCCCCAACCTGCTTGTCCTGGGTGCCGAGTTGGGCGATGACTTCTTCAGCTACCGTCTTGGTGGCGATGTTCGCGTGGTTTTTTCCCTTCGAACCGACGTAGCTCGGAATGGGGGTTGCCACGGCGCGGACGGAATCAGGGCCGCGGGCGCCTTCGATCGTGACCAGGATGTCATTGAGCTGCGGCTGTGCCGCGGGAACAGCAGTGATCAAGATGCAGGGCAAAAGACCCCAGCAGGTGTTACTCTCCGCACGGGCGTCGGCGACATCGCGCAGGTTCTGATAAAGGACATCCAGCGCGCCGGTGAGAATGCACAGAGGGTTTGGAAAAAAGGCCTCGATTCCCTGCGTTTCACTGCAATCCAGTTTGCCGTTGCCGTTTACGTCCAGGTCGGATGCGGTCGTAATGATCCTGGGCCGGTTGGGCCCCAGCTTCTTGATGGTTCTCATGGCATCTCTGACGACGGAAAGCGCCGTCGGGCCGTCCTGGGAGGTAAGGGACAGCGGATTTCCGTGCCCCTCCGTCGTCAGGGTCGCGATTCCGTTGCCAAATATCGAATCGAGGAACGGCAAGAGGACGTTGGTCCAGAAATCACTAGGGAAGCCCTCAACGCTGCGAATTCGTCCGGCGTGGGCCCGGAACGTGTCCAGCACGTTGGCTCCCGGCGTGCCGCCCAGGGGGCTGTCCAATGTCGTCAGTGTGAGCACGCGGAAGGGGTGTGGTGACTGGTCGATCTGGTCGCGGTAGAAGGTCCCCAAGTAACGAAGCGCATCCAAGCCGCCCTTGCTGTGGGCAACGAGATGTATCTCGTTGACTCCGTAGTCGTTGGTGAAGAATTGCGGCCGGATAATGTTCTCAAGGTTCGAGTTGATACGAACCGCACTGACGGCTATACTGGGATCAGTGTGCGTGCTCGATGCGTCCCATGGGATTCGTTCCGCGTCGAGACCCTTCGTAAACGTGATCACGCTCTTGCGCCAGAAGGCATTCGTTTGCCCCGCGCCGTGCAGCAGCACGACGGGCGCCGCCGCCTGCAGCTCCAATGAAAACCAGCCGACGGTCATGCACCGGCACTGCTTTTTCACATCAACCTTGATTAGTAGTTCGTTGAAGGGGTAGTTCTTCAAGCCAGGCGCCGATGGAAAGCGCACCCGATCGACCGGAATGTTGAAGGAGGTTACAGCCCAAGCGTGGTCTCCACCCTTGAGGTAGCCATAGCGGCGACCGTTGAACCAGACCTCGTCGGCTTCCGACCCGAAGCAGTCACTGCGTACTCCGCTGTCAACATCGTAGGCCGCAATCGTAAGACGAGCGTGCATGCCGACCAAGCCCTTGGCCTGAAGGATGGGTACATCGTACAAGTAGCCATCCTGATCCGCCTTGTTTACGAATCTCGGGAATCGGAATTCCTTCCCCCATGGTTTGCCGTCGACTTGACAATGTTGGGTGATCGTCTCGCTGTAAACGTACGTGCGGTTGTCTGCCGGCGGGAAAGGGGGAGCCGGTGGGATGGTAAAGACCGGGCAGGTGATTTTGTCTCCGGCACCTGACACTGGCGGCGCCGCGTCGTCGGTGCATGCCGGGACACACCCTGTCCAGGTGCACCCCTGACCGAGTGCTTCAGTAACCGGATGGAACAGGCCCGCGATCAGGATTCCAATTAGAAATTGAGTTCTGCGGAAGGGATCAGCGCTGCGCATGTCTGGCTCCGCTACGGACGGTTGAGGTCCTCAGTTCAAAGGCTTGGCTTTGAATGATCATCGCCGCCGGGGGATTGGTCAAGTGAGGCGATCGACGGATGCTTCTCCCCCTTTGACTATTGCTTGCCGCCGCGGCTCTAACCCCCAGAGAAAGAGATCTTTACACGCACAGACAGAGTCTAATTGCTAAGCACGTCATATGCCTCAAGGACGAGGTCGGCCGTCGTCGCATCGCCGAAATCGAATTGCTCCGCCTTCGAAGCCCCGGCGAAGGTGGACATGACATATTCAACTTCGTCGCGACTGAGGCCGTAGAGGTGAAAGTAGGCGGCGTCGAGTTCGGCCATGAGCTCGGCCCGCTCGGTAGGGTTCCACTTGTGAATGCCTTTGTCGAATGCTGCGGCTACCGCCAGCGGGACCATGTCTTCGGCCGTGCAGGTCAACTTGAGCACGCGATCGCTGATCGATGTCTTCAATGGGGCCACGACCGATAGGTCGTGGAAATCGTGACGATGGCACTCATCACGGTGGGCATGGCCGTACTTCAATGGGGCCACGACGGTGAGGTCGTGGAAATGCCGCATAGATCTCGCGGTCGTGCTGGTGCAGAGCGCTTCAATGGGGCCACGACCGTGAGGTCGTGGAAATCGAGCTGGACGCCTACTTCACAAATCCGATCGGGCCGCTTCAATGGGGCCACGACCGTGAGGTCGTGGAAATCCCGAGCAATGACGCGATGAAGGCGGGCGATTGGTGCTTCAATGGGGCCACGACCGTGAGGTCGTGGAAATTTATTCGGCGAGCATGTCGCCCGACTCGACCGCCTGGCTTCAATGGGGCCACGACCGTGAGGTCGTGGAAATCGCCATCCCCACGAACGTCGAGATGCTTGACGCAATGGCTTCAATGGGGCCACGACGGTGAGGTCGTGGAAATGGATCAGGTCGACGCCGAGCGCCGCCGGCAGGATTAGCTTCAATGGGGCCACGACGGTGAGGTCGTGGAAATGAGGCAGCCCGAAAGCCACCAACCCCCGCCTCGCAACGCTTCAATGGGGCCACGACCGTGAGGTCGTGGAAATGGCGGAGACGCCAAGGACAGACCACTTGAGAGGAAAGCTTCAATGGGGCCACGACCGTGAGGTCGTGGAAATTCAGCTTCTCATAAGGAAGCATGTTTTATCGCATTGCTTCAATGGGGCCACGACCGTGAGGTCGTGGAAATGACGCCGAACCGTACGGCAATCCGACGAATCCGCAGCTTCAATGGGGCCACGACCGTGAGGTCGTGGAAATGCTGGACGGTGGAGTTGATCTGCTTGAGGTCCGGTACGCTTCAATGGGGCCACGACCGTGAGGTCGTGGAAATGAACACCCTCGCGGACGCCTGGGCCTGGCTGAAAGAGCTTCAATGGGGCCACGACCGTGAGGTCGTGGAAATCCGCCACCTACGACCGTTCCCGGCCCGAGCCCCTGGCGCTTCAATGGGGCCACGACCGTGAGGTCGTGGAAATCATGGCCTTCCGCGACTGGGCCGTGCCTCACACGCTGCTTCAATGGGGCCACGACCGTGAGGTCGTGGAAATGTGTGCGGCGCGTCGTAGCGACACCTGCGGGCGACGAGGCTTCAATGGGGCCACGACCGTGAGGTCGTGGAAATCTGGAAGACGATTCAAGACGCAATCGTTGCAACCATGGCTTCAATGGGGCCACGACCGTGAGGTCGTGGAAATGGCTGGAAGGCCCTGGACCATCGGCGGGAATGGCTGCTTCAATGGGGCCACGACCGCGAGGTCGTGGAAATGGCCGTTGGCCCGGGCCATCTGCGACGTGATGTGATCGCTTCAATGGGGCCACGACCGAAAGGCCGTGGAAATCGTGACGATGGCACTCATCACGGTGGGCATGGCCGTACTTCAATGGGGCCACGACCGTGAGGTCGTGGAAATTGCAAGGCGTCGCGGCCAAAGCGGTCAGCCCCAACGTGCTTCAATGGGGCCACGACCGTGAGGTCGTGGAAATTCCGCACACCGAGCGCGTCAGCCTGCCGGTCGACCAGCTTCAATGGGGCCACGACCGTGAGGTCGTGGAAATGACATATAAAGTATGCCACACTGGCACACTTTTGTCGCTTCAATGGGGCCACGACCGTGAGGTCGTGGAAATGGCGATGACTGCCTGCAGCACATTACCGCGGAGATGCTTCAATGGGGCCACGACCGTGAGGTCGTGGAAATGGCGGCGCCTACGACGTGTCTTATGAGTTCGTCTAGCTTCAATGGGGCCACGACCGTGAGGTCGTGGAAATTTGGCGATGATGCTCGCTCAGGAACGCATGGCCGAGCTTCAATGGGGCCACGACCGTGAGGTCGTGGAAATTTGTTCGCCAACATCTTCGAAAGGCCAGTTGACCATGCTTCAATGGGGCCACGACCGTGAGGTCGTGGAAATGACCATGGCGCATGACGGGTCGCTGGCGTCGCAACTGGCTTCAATGGGGCCACGCCCGTGAGGTCGTGGAAATGGCCGACTCTGTAAACCCGTGAGAGTCCAGCACTTGCGGCCGCTGAATCGAGCGGTGGTCCGCAAGATGAAATGGGTCGAAGTCCGAACGTCCAGCGTTACGAGCATATCTCCTTTCTTTCCAAGGGGTTCGAGCGGATCCCGGAAATCGGATACCACTCCACCGCTCGCGATCGGCGACACGGTTCATATCACCTGCACCCTCGACGGAGGATTGTACGGCTTTCCAAGGCAATCGAATAGCTGCGCGCATTTGTTTTCGGCTAGTCCCAAGTCCACGAAGATCACCTGATCATCCCTCGCGTGAATCAGTTCCGCCAACCGCCCGCGGACGCGGGCAAGTTCGGTTTCGTTGAGAGAGCAAAGGAAAACGCTGAACTGCACATGGTCTCCTTGGCCCATTAGCAGCTTGAAGACCGCCGTGCGGCGCTTGTCGTCGCTGATGTCGTAGGCGATGAGATACTGCCGTCGTGAGGTCATTTCACCTCGTAATAATGCTCGCGTACTGCGGAATGTCGCCGCGAAGCCATCGGCTGAAGAGCCGGGCGTGCATGCGGACCATGCTTCGCCAAGAACATTGATAGTCGAATACCGGATGGGTAACGAGCTGATCGAGGCGTGATTCATAAGCGCGGATCAGTGCTTTGCGGCCGGCGGGTTTCAGGACGCAGCCGCCAGCAGCGGTGACGAAATCCTGGGTCCGCAACATGCCTGTGTTTACGGCGGTGATCACGGCAGAGTCCGCGACGAGCGGTCGGAACGGTTCCATGAGGTCAAGGGCGAGGCCCGGTCGGCCGTGGCGAGGCTGATGATAGAAGCCCCACCAGGGATCGAGGCCCTCCGCCAGCAATGCGGCGGTGAACTCCTTTGTCAGCATGGCGTAAACGAAGGAGAGCATCGCGTTCACGGGATCCTTTGGCGGGCGGCGATTCCGCGAAGTGAAGTCCCACGCGGCATCGAAATCACGAGGCCTGAGCATCCCACCGAAGTGTCGGAAGTATTGCGCGGCGAGATTTCCTTCCAGACCAAGCAGCTCGTCCAGTCGAGTGGCCGCCTGAACCCGCGGGAACAGGTCACTCATTGAGGCGAGCACGGCCGAAGGGGGAGAGCCATTGCGTCGTAGCATGGTCCGCTGATTGTTGCCCTTGGCGAACACGAGTTCCTTCGCGAGAGTAAGGCAACGATCGGGCTGAGCCGCGGCGGCGAACTGCGCGACGCGATCAAAAGCGTTCCATAGATTGATTCCGTGGGTTAGGCGAACTCGTTGAGCATGCGGACGGGGAGCAGGTCCGCTTCGTTCCACTCCTGGGGAACGATTTCGGCCGTCATGGCTCACCTCCGTGGCCCCAGAGCGCTATTCACTTGTCAAAGATCGGCGGGAAGAGTTCAGTACTTCAGCCCTAACCCACGGAGAGGAAGTTGGTCCCGCCAACTATGCGATCCGCTGTGCGGGCGTAAAATTCGGTGTCTTGTTTACCAGAATCCGCCTCGTGCGAAATCCGGCCACAATTCCTCTCGCGCGCAACGACGCGACATCCGTGGGACCAGGAGACGACTGCTGCAACTCGGCAATCACGAGCATGGACCGAACGACCGACAGGGGAATCGGCACACTCCAGATCGGCCACGTCCATCGCGTGTCATGGCTGCGGTTCCCCGTGAATCCGATTGTCCGCATCGCATCGTTCTCGGGCATAGACGTAAACAGCGGAATCGCCTCGATGGCGAGTCGATTGGCTCCGAGCATTCCTCCCGAACGCTTGCGGTCCGGGTCCCCTGAAGGCTGGTTCCATTGATGGGCATGACGACGATCTTCGCCAGGATCTAGGTGCAAGGACTGATTGTCCAGCGCGTCGGCGTAATCCCACGGCCGGAAAATTGCCCGCTGGAGGTGGTCACGGGTCGTCCGTTCGATTACGGAGGCGATGTTCTTGAGATAGTAGTCGCGTCGAGCGGTCTGAAGCTGGTTGATCGCGTCCGCAGGCGCGGCGTCGCTCGCCAATGCAGCAAGCCAGTTGGCATGCATAGTCCCATGGTCCAGCCTGTCACATTGGGAGTATACGTCACGAAAAATCTTCTGGCGCTCCTCGACGGCGTCTCCAGCGCGCTTGAAGCGCTCCAGCAACTGCGCGGGGTGATCGCTCAGCCTTGCGGCAAGGGACTCGGAAAGATGGTCAAGCACGTCATCTTCGCTGAGCTCTCCAGCGGGATGAATACTGATTTCGGGCACCCAGGTTCCGGGGCCTTCCACCCAATGCATGAATACGGCGCGATGGTCACGTGACTCGGCAAGCACGCGCAACAAGCCGAGGGCTGCAAGAAAACCGAGCGGGTTTGATCCATCCAATCCGGGGAGTTGCAGCGTGTCTTGGGGATGACCAGGCTGGCTGCACCCGTTTCCGGAATGGCGGGTGTTGTTGGCCTTCATGCGAACACCTCTGGGTGACGGTCTCGGTCGGCAATCCCAATCTCGCCCTGATCCTCAGCGGCACTGGTCTGCTGGTCGGACAAGCGGAAGACGGCCTCCAGGTAGGCAAGCCCCCACCAGCCGTAGCGTCGGGTGAGCGACCAGAATCGCTCGGCGATCCCCGAGTCCGGCCGGTGCGCGGGGACAAGCTGAGCTCGATCACGAGAGCTAAGGCTGATGCCATTCACTCTGACACCGGGCAGCTCATCGTCCAACACAACAGGGGCAAAAGGACGCGCGAAACCGTGATGGGCGGCAATCAAGTGCAGGACGAGGTCGTCGCCCTCCGGCGTGCCCGAGAGCTGTCCGGAAAGTTCGGCCAGTTGTAGTGAAAGCGTCTCATGGCGAAAACCCCCGGGAATTCCGGCTCTTTGCCGGGCAGCAATGTGTTCATCCAGGCTCAATGGCATCCCATCCGATTTCGCCAGCAACTCTCCAGATAGTCCGGCCACCAACCATGCATCCGTACGGTCAGTGCGCCGCATCAGAGCCTGGAATCGCTCGTCCGCCTTCCCCAGGTCGTGCAGCTTCGCTGCCGTGCGGAAGACCGCAGTTAAGCCCTCCAGCCGAACCAGACAAAGGGTGTGCTCGACCGCACGAACGACATGGTCGGCATGATCGCTAAGTAGCACTGGAGCCTCGCGATTCAATCGCGAAGGCGCGTCTTCGCCGTCATCAAGTGCGGGCAGGCCTGACACCGAATTTGAACCGACTCGATCGCGCGTGGTCAGCACCCAACCCCGCTTGTCCGGATAACACTCCGCCCGGAATCGGCAGGAGGCCGCGGAAAGGCATTGCAAGCACCAACCCACCGTTTGTCCCGTGCCGAGTTCGTCCGCGGCGGCGGCGAGCAGATTCCGCCACTCGGGATCAGTCGGCGGCTCATCAGAATGCGTAGCTCGATCGAGGAGGTGCCGGAGGGCCTCGCCAGCTGGCCAACTTTCATTCATGGACGGGTGGATCCGAAGAGCCACCCGGCCATGGGCTACATAAGATGCGCGCTCGGCAATATCGATGGGGGCTCCGGGCGGGACATGGCCCAGTTCGTTCCAGCCGCCTGCCGCAACGGGAAGAACGATCGTATCACCGGGGCGTAGGTCATCCCCCTCATGCAGCTCGAGCAGGCGCTTCGATCTTTCACTACCGCGCCAAACCACGCCGTCGACTCGAAAGCGTCCGGACTGCCGGCTTTCTTCCTGGGCTTGTCCGAGGAGATCGGTATCGCCACGCCCAGCGAGTTCAGGTTGCGCATCGTCCGACGTCAACCAAGCTCTCAGTCGGCCGATCGGCACGCGCATACACTCGGTGGCTGTTGGCGGCAGCAAACTGATGACGTCGCACCATTGCTCAGGAGGCGATCCAGATCCGATGTCGCCTCGCCAGCAAACCTGTACGTCCGTCTCGCCGCGGTCTGGTCCATGCAAGAAGAGGGCAACGTCGGGATCGGGTACGGGGCGAGGCGACGTCTGGCACCAGAGGTCAATGTAAGGCGTCAACAGGACCGGGGCATTGGTGCTTGAAGAGGGTGTGAGCATCTCTCCTGGAATTTGGGATCCGTCTCCCGTGTGGATCCTCAATTCCTCGCCGAGCGCGTGAATGCCGAGGTCGATCGTCTTGGTTTTCCTGCCATTTACAGTTATTTCCTTGGCGTGACCATCCAGCCAGCGCCAAGTGTGGCCCAAGGCTTCGCCGTAGATCGCGTCCTCGGAGTCAACGCTCTTTTTGCCAGCCATGATTACGGCGATTGTTTGTTTGAGGCGCCCCGCACGGTTAAGCCGCCCGAATCGCTGCTTCAGAGCATCAAGCGATGCGCATTCCGTGACAAGCGCGTCGAAATCGTAGTCAGCGCCCACCTCGAGACATTGCGTCGAAACGACAAAGCTGGTTTTTTCGGTGATAGCGGGACGGTTTGGGCCAACGATACTTGCGAGGCGCTCTGCCTGAACATCGCGGTCAAGAGGGCGCATTGAGCCAATGACCAACTCGACGACTGCGCCAGAATGCACCGCAGGAACCCTTGGGTTTGACTCCGTACATGCGGCCAGAAGATTCTCGAATACGGCCTTGGCGGTAGCCACCCGATTAACAATGATGCCGATGGCCGCAGGGTCGGTGCTCCCCAGCTTAATGGCTTCGGCAACTGCATCCCCGACGAGCTTCCTGTCATCGATAAGCCGGAGATTAGCCAGCTTGCTAGCGCCGAGGCGGCGCTTGAGCTCGGCATGGGCGCGGTCGGCCGGTCCAAGGCTGATGGCGCTGGGATTACTTGCGCCCTTCGGAGGCGTAGCCGTCATCGCGACGACGGTCATCGGGCGGAGGCCGAGTTTTCCTTCGGACCATTTCGCCGGATCGAGATACCGACGTACAGAATTGAGGGTCTCAAGGAAAGGGTTGCTGATGTGAGCCTCGTCCAACAAGACAAGGCTATCGTAAGCGATCAGGGCGGCTTGGATCGGTGCCGAGTTGGACGACACCCCATACCCGCGGAAGAGCAGCCGCGATCCGATTTGGTCGATCGTGGTGCATACGATCGTTGGCTGGGCGATGGACCGCGCCCAGCGGTTGTCGCGATAGATCCCGCCACGAAGCTCGAGCACGTCAATTGGAGGCATCTTCGGACTTGGATGCGCCCCGGCAACGGACCGGAGCGCAGCCGCCACTTCTGCAAGGGGCGCAGGACCGCTCTGTTCGGCTTCCCACAGACGCCAAGCAAGGCGCCGGGCGCGGTCGTACGCCTCGTCGACGATGACACGCCGATTCACGCAGAAGAAGACGCGGCGCGGAGCGACGCGTTGCTCCACAGCCATCGTAGCCTGGCAGGCAAGCGCGAAGATGGCCACGTCGATGCACGCAGTCTTGCCGCAACCGGTGGGCAAATCGATCGTCGAGGGCCATTCCCCAGAAGTGACCTCTTCCGCCAGCTTAGCCTGCCACGGATACGGCTCGTGGCCGTTCATCGTCCGGAAGAATTCATCAAAGTGACCAATGGTCAGGTCAGCCATCACCAATTCTCTCTGAGGGGCTTGCAGAAGCCGTAGCCCTGGTATCGACCAACACCCAACAGAATGGGACCCACGACGGGCTCCGCGAAGCGCAACCACACGTGTACCTGAGGGCGAGGAGCGTTCGTTCCCCGGGCGGGGAACGGAGGGAATCCGTCTCCGAGCGCGGCAGTTGAGCCGCTCGACTCGCCGCCGGACTCGCGAAGCGGGCGGCGTTTGCCGGTCGCGCGAGGGCTTCCACGGTGCCAAGAGGAAGTGCCGAGGTCTATCGCGATCGGCCGTGGCAGGCCGATGCGCTCGCACGCTGCCATGACAATCAGAGCTACTTCTTGTGACCACGCAGCTCGATCTCTCGCTCGATCTGATTTCGGGAACCTGTCCAGCACCACGGGTGTCACGGAAGCCCAGGTCCTTGCCCCGTCCGGGTGCGAAGTCCAACTCTCGGGTTGAAGTGCGACCCGCCTTTCGGACCATTCTCGCTTACGCAGGGTCCACAGTCCTAGTGGGCCGAGTGGCAGGTCTACCTCGGCGCTCGTTAGCTGCGAATCCTCCATGCTGACCAGCAGACGGCCAAGCACCGAGCCTCGTTCCGGTCTAGGAATCGAACGGGGAAATACAAGCCCGAGGCCGAGTATCGTCCCATCAGCATAATCGGATCCGACAAATGGCAGCGCAACGTATCCCATGTGCCCGTCATCATTGCTCCGTAGCGGATCACCATTCGATTCATGTCCGCTGACCCATGAAGGAACAGGCTGAATTCCGCACTCGCTCATGATTTTCTTTCGAAGCGCCTGGGTCAGCGCCAACGTCGACACGAGCGACAGGCGAGGGCCCTTGGTTTGCGCCAGGATGAGCACGTCTGAGTCAAAGTGACTCTGCGCGATTGTTGGCCGAATCGTTCCGAGCCCTTGGCGACGATAGCCCTTTGAGATTCCCAGCCTCGGTCTCAGCAGAGACGGTGGAAGGGCGGAGCTTCTCCATTTTTCTCCGAACTGAGCTTGATAGTCCGCTTTGGCCTGCGCTTGCTGTCGACCCTTGCTCGCTCGAATACGCTCGTCGAGGTTGGCAAAAGTGAGGATGCTGCGGATGTTCGTTTGGTCCGGCAGGCTCCTCAATAGCCCGGGACGGAATACACGACAGTGCTGCTCGGGGGTTTCGTCGTCGCGCACCCAAGTTTCGCCGGCATCGCGAACGGTAGAATTGCTGTCACTTGCCCACATCCGAACGAGCGATGAGGAGTGCCCAATTCGCGTCACTTTCGCGCACAGCCGGTCGAGCGCCGAGAAGTAGGTCTCGTTGCCACTTAACAGAGCATCCGGCCAATACATGCAGCAGGCGTGGTGACCAACCCATATCCGAGGAAACATGCGCGCCTGTCTGCTTCTCGTCAAAGCCGGTGTCGACTGCAGGCTTGCCGTGGATACCCCGGCCTTGTCATTGACGGGTACGAATACAGTGGCATTGCTTCGTTCGAATCGCTCGTCGACCGCGGGCAGTACGAGCTCAGGGTCGCCGAGAGACTCAAGCCACTCCAGGGCCCTGCCTTCCTCCTCCCATCTGGTCCGCTCTTCATCGTTCCGGGGCGGCTCCGTTTCGAACCATGCTGCAGACAACGCCATGAAGACCCGTCCCGGATGTGGAGGCCATTCGGCTCGTTCTCGGTTTCCCGGATCCGTTGCGACCGCGCAACCGGAAAGATACTCCCAACCGATGACCAACGAAGCCATTTTCCACCGCCTTTCTAATTATCACCGCCTTGTTGCATGGCGAGCCGCTGGCTTCTCACGACCAATTGGACCAACTCATCCGAGGGCACGAGGACGAGGGGCGTTTCCATCCACGGCAGGCCGAGCCGCTTGGCCTCGTTGGTCGATTCCTTGAGCAACGCAATCGCCGAGTCGGGATCCAGCGTGAAACGTTTCGGGGCTTCTCCCGGCCGCCCGAGCAGCTCCCATGAGAGGGGCTCGGACGACCACAAGAGGCATCGCGAACGGAGGTCCAGCCCATTCTCAGCCGCCAGCGTAGCGGCAGTGAGACCCAAAGCCGTTAGCACGGTTCGAGCCATAGTCTCGACCTGAGCGTCGAATTCGCCATCGACGGGAAATCGCAAACGGCGAAGAGCAGGCAAGGACAAGACCGTCGTTTGTTCTGCGTATTCGATCGTCGCGCCGCCGGCAAGGTACTCGTTGGTCCGGGGGTCACGATCCGATAGGGAGGGCGTGATGTTTCCATGATTCGCTTCGGATGGCCGGCCGTCCTTGCCGAGTAAAAGGGCCTTTTGTCCCTCACGCTTCGCATTGGCCTCAGCAAGAGTCCAAGAAGTCTTGTTGTCATCGCTTGCCTTGTACAGCGGACCAGCCTTAAGTTGGATGCCAAGCGGATCGATTCGGCTGCTCGTCTTCAGCCCGAAGACGGCGTTGATCCCTACGATCTCGCTCACCAGGGCTCTCTCGAACTTTGCGCCGAGGCCTCCTTTCGGCCCAGTCGAGTCCCACATGCCGAAAAGCAATGCGGTGGGGCAGAGGCCTAGCAGAGCAGTGGCGTCGCGGAGGCTCGCACGGCTGACAGCCATCCCCATATCGGACTGGCGAAACGGCACACCATCGCAGTTGCTGTCGCGCAGGATCGCATCCGCGATTCGATGCGGCGCCTGGAGTGAGCTCACAGTACCGACGGGGTCCAGAAGCCTCATTTCCTCTGGCTTGCCGTCACCAGGGTGGAACGACGTAAAATCGACTTCGACCAGCGGTATTGTAACGCCAGATTTCTCAAGCCGGCCGCTGTCGATCGCGAGCTGCAATGCTTCCTCCATGCGGTTGGCCTGGGACTGAACCGAGTCCAGCAATACGCAGTCCACGATCTCCGATTGCGATTCGCCCCTGCAAACGCGTCGCTTCTCCACGGCGTAAGCTGAGCCCTCGTAGGTGGGAGGAAATACCTTCGTCCCTTCTCCGCCCGCCGGCTGCAATCTTGTGCACGAGCGCAAGGCCGCGCCAGTCCCCTGGACGGCGTCGATTAACGACTTCAGCGAAAGACTCTCAGACATCGTTTTGCTCCTGTGAATCACCTGTCAATCAAGGGAATGTCTACTCGCACATCTGGCTGCCTCGCCCAATAGCGTACTGCACGCGCGGGCTTCTTGCGAGCAGCTTTGTCGGCCGCATCGTGCGTTCGACGAGGCTCATAGGGCAGCAACACTCTGGGCGTATGACTACAGGAGTGACCGTGCTCCATTTCCGCGGCCTATGGGCGCGGAACCGGCAGACGGAATGCGAAACCACCCTGACGGTCTCCATGGATCGGCAGCTTCACGGCTGACACACGATTGGATACGCGAATTGGTCCCTGAAGAGCAAGATACTGCTCCGCTCAAGGCGCGGATCGGCTTGCGATCGGTGATGGCCGATTCGAGCTCGCCGCGGCCATACAACTCGAGGTAGTCCAAAAGACCCTGCGAAGTTCGCCGCTATCGCATCCCTGGTTCTCAAATTGGGCCGTCCCCGCTCTCTTGTAGGAGGGGCTTAGTGGACGCCCACAAGTCAAGGCTGTCGGCCGTCGTCGGCCAGGAAGTAGAATTCCTCGTAGCGGTTGTCGCTGTCGGGGTCGGCGAATATGTCGCACAGTCCGTCGATTCCGCCGCAGTAAGCAAAAGCTCTGGTCGCCCAAACACGTTTACTGTGAACCGCCTTGCGTGGGCTTCCCAATAATGTACCATGCAGGTGGATCATCGTCCCAATTCTCGTTCTGAAGATATGAAAGTGCCTTATTCACCTTATCCACGAACTCGTCGGCCACGTCAATCCCAGTTGATTTTCTTTTCGTTCCCACGTATCGAGGCGCCAATACCACTTGGTGCGCACCGTCACCCAGATCCCACGAGAGCGCGTAAGGACAGGGATCGACCTCATCGTATGGAATATTCACGTCAGGTCGACGGCTGTGCTCGATCGTCTCAAGAGTATGAAGCAGATTTGCAAAATTGCAGGTCCCAGAGCCGCGCTCGATCAGAGACTTGCTTTCACCTGGCTGAGCACGATCCCAGATGGCCTCTAGTGCGGAATCCAAATCGCCTTCCTCGTCCCAACGTACAGGGTCCCAATAAAGGACTCTTGGAAGTACATTAGTGAGGTATCGAGGATCACTACTGTCAAATGAAACAAAACAATAGACTTCGTATCTGCCATATTGCGCTTCACAGTGTTCGCTGCATGCCCAGGTACGCGGGTGCGCATTCATAAGGCGCTCGTGGACCTGACGGCGCGCGTCATCCTCCTGGCAGCTCTCGAATCCATATCGAAAATACTCGTATGAGGATGCGCTCGCGGGCACCTGAGTCGCCCACGCCAGACTCTGAGAATCTGCCAGGGGGATCGTCTGCCTGATTGCGCAACCGAACACACCGAGAACCCCTAGAATGAAGACGGCTGAGTCTATTGCAAGGATTACGGGGAGGGTGTCGATATTACGAGCCCTTATCATTGTTGCCCTCTTCTTTCTTCTCTGGGATTTGCATCGGGATATTGAGATCTCCGGTGGGATCACAGATGTTTCTCTTATTCTTACCTTTACCATAGGTTGTTCTGACTTTATTGTCGTCAATTCGCGGATGCCGCGGACTTCTGTGCTCCCTCTTGGCTTGTTCTTCCTCATGTCGGCGTCGACGGGCATCGCGCTCGCGCAACCGTTCCCGAGCACGGTTCTCTCGTCGAACTGCCGGGTCTTCGCTACGAGGCGCGTCTGTTTCGTTGTCATAAGCATGGGAAAACTCATGACAAAGTCCAACGCAAGGTTCTCTTGTACCCGGCTGCGAGGGATCAGCATGATTATCATGATCCCAGTAGATAGTGTCATCTTTGTTATCGTAGCGATTTGTACGATTCTTCCTATCAATCGATGTAATCGTGTATGTGTGTTCTGATGATTCGAGTACTTCGACCATCTGCTTGAGCTGTGGATCGAGGTTCTTGATTGTGTCAATGGCCTCACCGACTGCCTTGTTGAAAGCAGGCGTGTTGTTCTCCCCAATGACGATTTTCCATCCCCATGGATCCACCCAAGTCCAAGGGTTGTTCGCCGCGTAGGCAAAAGCACTTCCGAGAGCGAGCCTGTCACCCCAGGCACCAATCGTATCCCAGCTAGTAAACCGCCCGGCCACCGGATCGAAGTAACGCGTCCGGTACCAGTATAGCCCCGTCTCGGCGTCGTAGCGACGGCCGGTGAAGAGGTAGGGGTTGCCGATCGACGACGGGCTTCCCGCGACCGGGAGCAGCGTGACCGGATCGACCGGCTGGCCGAAGTCGCCGTACTCATACTGCTCGACGGGCACGCCTACAAGATCGCGAATCTGATAGACGTTGCTGGCGTCGTCGGCCAGGAAGTAGAATTCCTCGTAGCGGTTGTCGTCGTCGGGGTCGGCGAACATGACCCACGGCTCGTCAATGCCGTCGCCGTAGACAAACGCCGTGATGACCTCGCCCGTCGCTCCGTCGCGCTCCTCGACAACTCGCTGCAACCCGGGCCCGCCGTAAAAGTAGCGGGTCTCGTTGGGCCCATTGTTTACGCCCGTCGAGTCCACCGTCTTCGACACGCGCCGGCCAAGCGCATCGTACACGTACTTGTGAATCTGCCCGCTGACGAGGTCGCGGTACTCGACCATGCGGTTGCGGTAGTCGTACTTCAGTTCGGCCAGCGCCGGCGAGCCGCCCGGAGCCGTGCGAAGCACGAGGTTACTGTTGTCATCGTACTGGCGAAGGTCGAAGGGGGTCGAGGTGTATTGATTGACCTGGGCGTCGGCCGGTACCGGCGAGGTCGCGTCCATGACGTAGGATCCGACGTACACGCCGGAATCAGGATTTCCCGTGACGCTCACGCGGTTGTGGACGCCGTCGTACTCGTAGGTCGTGTCGCGAATCGTAGAGATCTCCGCAGCGTTCACGCGGACGAGTCGGCGGGCGGCGTCGTAGCCGAGTGTGTGCGTGATGTCCGTGATGTGATTCTCGCGCGTTCTGCGATTGCCAACGTCGTCCCAGTCGAAGGATTGGGTGAAACCGATAGGGTGGGCGCTAATTCGCAAGAGCCGCCGCGCGCCGTATATGTAATCCACGATCACAACGGGATCCATCAACCCTGTGACCGTTCCGACGAAAGTCGCTTTCTCTTTCAGGCGCCCTACGTAATCGAAATTCACGAGATCGAAGTTCGCGGCGCCGAGGGTCTTGAGCCGGCCCAGGGCATCTCGCACCGAACTGACCGAGAGCAGGTCCTGGCCAGTGTAATCCACGGTACCGTTGCCGGGGTACTCCGTCCCGACCTCATTGCCGGCGACATCGTAAGCAAAAGTGGTCACCGTTTTAGTGTGATTCGTCGGGGCGGTGAGCGTGCAGTCGGGAGTCGATGGGCAAAGGTAAGCGTAGGTCCATTCCTCGGTGCAGCACTCCGGGAACTGGCCACAGACCTCGGCCTCGATGACCGGGTCGCTGCAACCGGGCGTGGGGTGTTCTTCGCAGCAATCATGGCCGAAATTCAGCGTGCAGTTGGCGTCGCAGTCCTCGGCTCCGGGCGGCTCACATTCCTCGCCGTATTCGAGAATGCCATTTCCGCAAACGGCCTCACCGACGCGGATCGTCTCCGACGTCGGTACGCCCAGGGAACTGAATTCGCGGACAACGACGGTGTCGTCATTTTCAGCGTACACGACGCGCGATAGGCCATCGTACTTGAAAGTCTCGTACGTTGTCGTGGACGCCACGGTCGGGCCAGGGACGATACTCCGTTGAATGACGCGATTAGCGAGATCGAATGTGCTGGCTACGGCCGAGCCGTTGGGATCTTCTGCGCGAAGGACATTGTCGTGAACATCGTAGCCCGACGTGAAACTGGTGAGCGTCGGACGTTCAGCATCCACTGACCAATCCAACCCTGAACCAACCTGCGACCACGTCCCGTCTGCATAGCGCGTTCCGATGTTCCGATCCAGCGCGTCGGATGCGTAGCGCGTCGTCCGGCCGTTATCGTCGGTCTGCGCGATCAGCCGGGACGAGTCATCCCAGAGCATCGTCGTGACAATATCGAGGCCGTCGCCGTCCGCGCCATCGGAGTCCATATCCAACGTCGTCTGAACTCGACGATTCAGCCCGTCGTAGACATGGCGCGATTCGGTTCCGTTGGCGTCAATCTCGCGAAGGACATTACCCCGGGAATCGTAGTGGTAAAACCATTCTTCCCCGTTGCTCTTTCTGACACGCGTAACTCGATCAAGCGCGTCGTACTCATACGCGGAGCCCAACCCGCCGTTCAGCAAGATCGTCTCGGACTTGTCGATCTCGGCGGCCGTTAGCGGATTGCTGTTGAAGTCGTACGAATACACAAGCGTATTCGCTGCGCTATCCGTAATCGTCCTGAGTCGATTGGCGCTGTCATAGGTCACGGTGTAAAGGTCGCCCAGAGGTGTTTGTAGCTCCTCGATTTGCGATGCATTTGTATACTTTTCGATACTTGCTTCCGAGTAGCCAACGGTTGTCCAACTCCCGCCGACCATCTGATAGATCGTTTGTCCGTGGAGCTTGGGGCGCTGCCACTTGTCGTAACTGAAAGTCTCCAGGAGGAGCGTGCGGAAGGTTGCCGGCTCGCCAGCGACGCCCTCGCCCTGAATCTTGTTTTGAATCAGGTTGTCAAACGAGTCATAACTGCGCGCACCGACCGTGCCCATCGGGTCCGTGTACGTGAACGCCCGATCGAACCCGTCGAATGTAAATGCGTGGATCCTGGGCGTTTGCTCCAATCCTTCGCGAAGAAACGCGAGATTGCCGTTGTCGTCATAGTCGAATTGTGACGTCGATGCATCGGCGCCGCCAAAGCCGCGTGTTTTCTTGAAGACCATGTCGCGCTCGTCGTACTCCGTTTTTTGGACGTTCGCGGGTTGATGGCTGTTGGTGGCCTCGCCGAATCGCGTGAGCGTAGGGTTCTCGTTTGCGTCGTACTCGTACTCCACGACGATATCCCGGGCTTGATCGACTTCCTGGACGTGCTGAGTGAGATTGTCCAGCCAATCGTAGACGTACCATGTGGTCCACGTTGCATTATTGTCCAGGTTGCCGAGATCGTCGTAGTTGTCCGTTTCGATGCGGTAGACGTTGCCCGTCGGGTCCCAGAAGGCTTCGCGTTCGTAGCGGACCGGACCGCCGGGCAGATCGACAGCAGGCATCTGCTCCAAGAGAAGCTCATTGAGCTGGTTGTAGACATAATCGGTTGTATTTCCTTTCGGGTCGGTCGATTGCCGCAGGTTCCCGACGGAATCGTAGACGAAGCTCTCTGTGAGATTCTGGCCGCCGTAGTCAACGGTCTTGGACGCGAGATACCCGTACTGCGGGCCGTAGCTGTGGTACGTGAATCTGTCCGTCCGACCCGTGCATTGTGTTTTCGCGGTCAATTGGCCGTAGTCGTTGTAGCTGAAGGTGAAGCAGGTAATCGGATCGCCTGGGCCGGCGGCCTCGATGAGATTGACGCACTCAACGGCTTCCAGGTTCCCGGTATAACCCTCGAGCAGCACCTTTTCCCCGGATGTATCGTCGGATGTTTTTCCTGCGATGGCTTGACCGCAGGAGGTGAGTCGGGTCCCCGTTGTTTGCGGCTCCGGACTATCAATCGTATAGAAGGTGGTTTCACCGGTGGGATCAATGTATTCCACGGGTACGTTGAAATCGTAGTCGTAAACCCACAGTTCGCAGATTGAGTCCTGGTCCGCGACCACCGGACCACGATTCCTTTGGCGGGAGAGGAGATTTCCACCGCTGAAGGCCGTGTACCCCGTGTCGAACTGCTGTTCAATCGAGTTGCCGTTCGGAAAAACGACGAGTGTCGGCATCGAATCGACGTTAAACTCGAACTGTGTCTCGAAGTAGGTCGGATCGGTGATTCGCAACGGGGCCGTCGGGCGATTGGCCGTTGGTGTCGTTGCCGATTGCGGATCCGGCGCGCGGCCTGTGAACTCTCGTCGAGCCCGCAGGCGGTTCTGATCGTCAAAATAAAGCTCCTCCACGTTTCCCATCCGGTCGTTGACGATCGTTCGCCACACGGCATTCCCTTGCTGGACGGCCCCGTAGTGGTAGTTGTACATGCCGCCCGCCGTCACGGAAGAGTTCAGCGTTTGCGCAGTCAGGCGATCAAAAAACGGATCCGCCGGATTGCTCGCTGGGGCGTACGTATTCACCAGGAATGTCTGGCCGAGAGGATCCGTGATGGTCAGCAGATTGTGGTCCAGCGAGGCGTGCGGCTGATTCTTGGCATACGTGTAAGTCCAGGTCCGTCCCGAAAGATCGTAATGGCCATCCGGATAGCCTTGGGCTGGACCTGGAATCGGGAACTCTGTCGTGTTCGTCACGACCGGATAAGTTACCGACTTGAGGTCGCCCTCCGACCCGCCAGCCTCGCCCAGTCCGTAGTAGTCGTAGACAATCGAACGCCCGGTCCAATCCGTAACCGACTCGATTCGGCCGTTGCCGTCATAGACGAGGCTGACCGTCCGAGGTGTGCAATCGGCGACAAGCAAATGCTCGCACACGCCGCCGCTGCACCCGTCCAATGTGCAGGGGTCCTGATCGTCGCAATCGCTCCCACAGCTTCCGCCGGTGGCATTCGGGCAATCGAGGGGCTGAGGGAACGGATAGAATTCCCTTCCCGAACCGAGAGAAAAGGCGTTGACAATCTGAAGAGTGTCCGGTCCCGTTACCACTCCGTCCAAAATCTCTGGGTTTACGTCACACCACGTGAAATAAGGGGCCGTCGGATAACCGCTGGCTGCCTGCAAAGCAGCCGAAATATCAACGCCGCTGGTGGCTCCATTGGGCGGTTCCCAGGAATTGGGTGGCGTGGGTGGCGATGTCGCTGGATTGCCCGAGGCGGCAAACGCTCCGACGATGTCTCCCCAGTAGCGCGGTGCCGGCTGGGGAATCGTTGAAACCAGCAGCTCGGTGGAAAAACGACCGTCGAGGGCAATAGTTCGAATCTGATAGGAGTTTACTGGAGCGATTTCGCAGCCGTACACGTGTACCACCGCCGGCCAACTGGTCAAGTGGGCTGGACTGCCAAGCGGTCGAACGTCCGCGCGACCGCTTGCATCCGGAACCCCAACCCAACCTATGGCTACGGGAGCATTTGACCCATCCACGACGGAAATGCGGTACGCCACCGGCACCTCTGCGTTTCCAGGATTCGGCACGAAGGAGATATATCGATTCTTGAGGGCGCCATGTGGGTACCCGGACGCGGCAATCGGTGGTTCCGGTACGTCCACGGTCAGCGTGTCGCGGATGCTCGAGAGCCGGCCCACGCCGTCATATTCAAAGCGCATCCGGTTTCTGTTTCGATCTTCAATCTGCAGGATTCTTCCGGAGAGGGGAGAATCGTCCGTGTCTGCCAGAATCCACGTGGTTTGATCGGGAAACGTAATGGTGTATTCGCCTGTGCCGCCATCATGGGCGATTTCGTTGAAGAACCCGGCGGCATGCCAGCGGGAACCGGTTGATGTGTACGTGTCACACCGCCCGTTGCCGGTGCACAGAATCCGAGCACCATCTGATTCGAATAGTCTGATGTTGTACGAGAAGTCCCATCCCGGCCCCAACGGTCCCTCGGACATCAGCGTCACCCGCGAGCGGTACACACGCTGCCAGACGAAGTCGAAGCCTCGTCCGGGAATACGCAAGTCTTCGTTCGCGAGCTGGAATTCTCCGGAGAACAAGCGCACGTGAAAGCCGTTGTCGACCTCCGTTGAATCAAGGGTCTGGATGCCTGTACTGCCATCGCCCGAAGCTCCGTTGGGCGGGCCAAGTCCATCGCCGGGCGTTGCGAATGAAACCCCCGAAACGAGAATGGCGAAAAACCCAAGGGACGATCGGATCGCTTTGGATGTGAGCATGGTAAACCCCTACAAGGCTTGAAAAGGTCTCTTGTGCCATTGTCTCAGACATCCATGAATTTTCAATTGGAAAAAACCACGATTTCGCAGAATATCGTGGAAGAGGTATTGGGTAACTCAGTTTGGGTTGGCCAATACGGAACGGCTACATCGCACCGGCGTTGCCGGGGAGGAAATTGTGCCCGGCCCATGGTAAAGTCCATTGAACAAAAAGGTTGCGACTCGCAAGGACTGGCATGTGCCGCTAATGGACCGTGCCTTCTTTGCCTCTTCAAGTGGCCCTGGGGCAATACGCTCACTGGGACTTGCCACCATGACACATCTGATGTCAGACGACCAGCTTCTCGAGTTCCTTTGGCGGAGAGTTCATGTGTTTGAACCCTGCCCGAACTGCACGACCTCGAAGTGGTCGTCGTCGAGTTGAGTGGCCAGCTGCGTGGCGTTCCAGGGGTCGATGGGCACGTCGCGCATCTTGCACAGCTTGTCCAACTCGTTGAGCCGCTGGCGGATGACGTCGCAGTCCACGACGTTGCCCGGCGTCATTTCGATCAATCCCTGCCGCGCCCAGGTGACGAAGGGCACGCGATCGCGCTTCTCTTGTTTGACGGTGCTGTGCTTCGGCAGCCCGCAGCCCCTGCATTGCGGGTATCGCGGACGTTCGACAGTGATCGTCATCAGGCGGCGTTTGGGTGATTCAGGCTTGTCTTCAAGGCACATCGATGCGGCCCTCCTTGGACCAACGCAATGGCGGGAATTCCCCGGGAATTAGCTTGATTCCGTTCGCGACAGTTGCCCTCATGTGGGTGTACGCATGGGGCGTACCGAACACGGAGAAGAACATGATGACGAACAACGTGCCAGAGACGACCAACGCTGAGCCGACGGAACTGCTGGACACGCTCAAGATCACCAAGGTGCAACAGCGGAACGCCGGTGGCTCGTGGGTGATGGGCAACATCGCTGGCCACCGATTCGAAGCGCTCGTGTTCCCCGAGCATGCCGCATATCCCGAGTACGAATTGGACGCGAGCCGCATTTCCAAGCTCTGGGTCCAGCGTAGCGGCGACCGCGCGGTGGTGGTCAATTTCGACCGCGGCTGGGACGTTCGGCCGACAACACCGGTCGCCGAGGAAATCGTCGACCTTCTGGTCGCCGGATTGGCCGAGACCGTTTACGCCGATTGAGCGCGTTGCAGAAGCAGCAGATTCAAGACCAAACGGCCGCGTCGCGTCGGCGGGGCGGGTACCAAACGAAGGAGATGAACATTGGCAACGAGAACGATTGAGGTTCGCGGGATCGAGTTCAAGACCGGTTGGGAAGCGCTGCAATGGTGCGAGGCCGTGGAATACGGAAAGGCCGTCCGCCTGGCGGGCCGCAACCTCGTGATCGAGGACAGCGACTTCGAACGCCTCGAAGCGGCGGGTGTCGAGTTCGCCGTTCTTGGTGACATCGTGATGCCCGACGGCCAGCACCGCATGGTCACGGTCCCGATCAACTGATTCATGACGCCGCGCCGGGTTGGCGCGACGAGTTCCTTGCATAGGAGAAACATGATGGCTGCGACGAAGAAGACCGGATCGAAGAAGACGAAGCGCACCGCCAAGGCGAACAAGGGTGCGGCGAAGTCCACGGCGAAAAACGCCAGTGCCAAGGGCACCAAGGCCGAGAAGACCGACAAGCCTAAGCGCACCAGCGCCTTGGACGCCGCCGCAACGGTTCTCAAGAGCGCCGGCAAGCCGATGCGGGCCCAGGAACTGATCGCCGCGATGGCCGAGAAGGGCCTGTGGTCCAGCCCCAACGGCCAGACGCCGCACGCGACGCTCTACGCCGCCATGCAGCGCGAGATCAGCGCTAAGGGCAAGGACGCCCGCTTCCGCAAGGTCGATCGCGGGCAGTTCGAGCACAACGGATAGTCGGCCCGCATCAAGATCCCACCTCTCACGCCTCGGTCACGCCGGGGCGTTTCTCCGGCAGAAAAGCCTCCCCACGACGAACGCTCGAGAATCACACTCGTCGACGGTCGGCCTCGATGTCGCCCATCCCCAAGCCCAATACGACATCCATCATTGCCGGTTGCGATGCAGGATGTCCGTGAACCGGTCATAAGCTTGGGAGATCCGCTCGGTAATCGTTGGCCCGAACGCGCTGCCGACCTCTACATAATCCTCGGGCTCCTGCCGGCGCTCGACGTCGGGCTCCACCAGCCGCGCGCCACACGCGTGCGCCGCGGCGCAGGCGTTGTACAGGGCGTCGAACCAGTGATTCTGGCGGCGTAGCCGCTCCCATTTGGCCACGACGCCTTTGCCCGCGACGAACTGCTCCGTCTTGGTCTCGGCCGTCAGATGCTTGGCCAGGGCGATGTGGTCCTTCGGCGTTCCCCGATACAGGGTCATGGCCCCCGGCCGATCGATGGGTGTGCTCAAACGGGCGTGGACCCAGCTCTTCCATTGGTCCGCGTCCACCTCGACGAGCAGCAGGCCTTCGGCGGTGAGCAGGTTGGCGTGGTATCCCTCACCCAGGACTTTGACCACATTCCCCGTACTCGTGGGGCGGTTGTACCATTGCCGATATTGCTGCGCGGCGCCGCGACCGACCGCCGGCCGGAATCGATCACCGACTTGGCGGCAGAACGCATAGACGACCGGTCCCTGGTAGCCGGCGTCAATCCAGACCTGTTGCGGGACCATCGTCTTGCCCTCGGCATGACCCACCGGCCAACCGGTGGTGGCCATGTCGTGGAACTCGCGCAGGGCCAGCATCACGCCCTGCTCGACGCCCACGTCCTCGCTGGCGACCTCGATACGCCCGTAATCCACGATGTGCCCCGTGGCATTCATTCTCCAGGCCACGACGATCCAGTGGATCAGGTACTTGCCGAGGTCCACGGCGGCAGTGATGAACTTCGTCTCGGGCGGGGCGACGCCCTTAGGAAGGGCGATCATCCGCTCCGCCAATTCGTGGACCTCCAGGGAAGTCTCCGCCCATTTCGATGGCGCTACGGGAACGCACCATACGAACTGCCGCATCTCGCGATCGGCGTTGTCCTCGTCGGGTGCGTGTGCCGCACGCCATTCGTCGGCGGCGAAGTCGCCCGCGGTCAGGAACAGGTTGTTCACCGCCGACCAGCGGAAGCCCAGCGTGTCGGTCTGCGGCGGCAGCCCTTCAACCTCCCCCTCGCCGTCGATGGACTGTCCCGCGTGGAGCAGGCGTCCCCGGTGATTGGCGTTTTCCCGATCGGCGTCGCTCCACAGCTGGCCGCAGTTCGGACAGGAGAACGCCCCCACGCGACGAGCTTCGGCCTGGCCAGTGGCGCCCTGCCAGCCGGTCAGATGCTCACGCTCGGGCGAAACCCACGCGGGGCAGTACGGACAGGGCAACGCGATGCGGCTCTGCGTGCCGCTCTTGTATTCCTGCCAAGTGCGGCCCTGCTCGGTCGAGACCGTGCACTCCATGTAGATGCGCTTGCGGTTGCCGTAGGCGCGGGTTCGGGCCTCCAGTTGGGTGATCTTGTCCGATTCGCGGCTGGATGCCGCGGCCTGATCCATGCCGTCGGTCTCGGTGATGACCACAACGCGCGAGGTGAAGCCGGCGCGGCTCTTGTCGCCGCCCCCGCCCGACATGAACTTGAGCGTCGCCCCATTCGCGAACTGGAGGGATTCCACGCGGCCGCCGCGGCTGCCGCCGCCACGACGGGGCAGCAGGTCCCGGTAGCGCGAGCGCTCGATGGCCGGCAGGATGTCCTCGCGCCACTTATCGCCCGCCATGTCCATATCGGGCAGCCCGCAGATCACCGTCTCCTGCAATTCAAACAGGTGATACAGCAGCGGGACCACGAAACACGAGAGCGTCTTTCCCGATTGCGTGGGCCCTGTCGCCACACAGCGTGACCACTGGCCGGAGTCGACGGCATCGAACCAGAGCCCGGTATAGGGCTGGCGCGAGCAGCGGAACCGCCGTCCGGCGAAGGGACCGTCCGGAATGATGATCTCCGCCTCAGCGAAGGCCCGCATGGTGCGCAGCGGGCGCGGCCGGGCCTGGGCCAGGAAGGACTGAAGATCATCAAGCGTCGGATGCATCGCTTCGGCACCGAACGTTGTCCGCCTGGTTCTTCGTCCTGGTTGCCGCTTCCTCTTCCCTTCGTGGCTCCGTGGCTTCGTCGCTTCGTGGCTTCTCTCTATCGCCTGTTGCCTGACCCTCGGCCTCATGGCCCAGCGTCCTCGTAATCTCGCGTTCGGCGTCATCGAGGGCTTCGTAGAGCACCTCGGCCGCGGCGCGCCCGAACTGCCGCTGCAGGGACTCGCCCGCTTCCCGCAAGATCGAGGCAATCTGGCCCAGCGCCTCACGCACTTCGTCACGGGGGAGCAGCTGCCGCTGTCGCTCTAAGCGATCCAGCCGGGCCAGTTCCGCCCGCTCGGTGCGGTAGCGCTCCAGCGCCGGGCTGGAGCCGCCCTGGAGCATGTCGTCCGACTCACTGGCCAGGCGGTACTTGTTCGCCGCCAGGAAGTCATGCAGGGCACGCACGACCTTGGGCAGATCGATGAAGCGGCCGCCAAAGGGGATGCCGTAACGCTCGGCCTGCTCATTCAGGATCTTCGTCTGCCGCCCGGACATCTGCCGCCAGTGCTTCTGCGGGATGCTGCTGTAATGCTGCCAGCGCAGCCGCTCCTCCTTGGCCTTCTCGTGTCGCCGCAGGGCATCGCGCTCCTGGCGGGTCAATTCCTCCCGGCTCATTACCTTCCGGTAGGCGCGGGCCACCAAGTCGCTGTCCACGCGGGCGGCGGCGTCGAGCGGGGGCGAAGCTGCATCGGCTTGCGGCATATCACTTACTTGCAAAAATCAACCGTTGCTTGTAAAAGACGCCCGATGCGGCGACCCGCGGGCTTTGGGTAGTCTGGGAAGGAACCATGCCTATACCCTCATTCATGGTTGCGTACTCCCCTACAGACTTGCCGACTCTCATACTTCTGCACTGCACAGTCGCTCCGCCGACTTGCCTGTAAATTGCTCCCAGCGCTTGACGATCACATCACAGTAGAGCGGATCGAGCTCCATCAAGTAGGCGCGCCGCTGCGTCTGCTCCGCGGCGATCAGCGTCGACCCGCTTCCCCCAAACAGATCCAACACGTTCTCGCCGATACGCGACGAGTACTGCATGGCTCGCACGGCGAGTTCGACGGGCTTCTCGGTGAGATGGATCATCGACTGCGGGTTGACCTTCTTGACGTGCCAGAGGTCGGTCACGTTGTTGGGCCCGAAGAACGAATGGCCTGCGCCTTCGCGCCAGCCGTAGAAGGCAATCTCGAAAGCGCCCATGAAGTCCTTGCGGGTGAGCACGGGATGCTGTTTGTCCCACACGATGCCCTGGCTGAAATACAGCCCGTGCTTCTTCAGGAACGGCGGGTAGTTGCCCAGGTTGGCGTAGCCGCCCCAGATGTAGAACGAACGGCCGGATTCGAGAACGCGGGCCATGTTGCCGAACCAGGCGTCGAGCATGGCATCGAAGGCTTCGTCGGTCACAAAGTCGTTGGCCAGCGGTCGGTCCTTGGCGCGGAGCTGCTTGGTCGTCTTCCTGGCCTTGCTGTGCCCGCGAGCCAGATCGAATCCCTGGTGGTGGGTCAGCCCACGCCGTTTGCCGTTGACGCCGCTCTCCGCCGCCGGGAACGACGACAACCCCGCAGCGATGGCGTTGTTCGACCGAGGTTCAACTTTGACGTTGTAGGGCGGGTCTGTGTTCACGAGGTGGACGGCCTGACCGTCGAGCAGGCGATCGACATCCTCGGGTCTGCTGCTGTCCGCGCAGAGCAGCCGGTGATCACCGAGCACCCACAGGTCGCCTACCTGCGTCGTCGCCGCGTCCGGTGGTGCGGGAATATCATCGGGATCAGTGAGGCCCTCTTTCACGTCCGTGTCGAGCATACGGGCCAGCTCGTCGGCGTCGAAGCCCAGCAGCGACCAGTCGAGGCCCATGCCCTGGAGCTCGAGCAGCTCGATGGGCAGCAGCTCCAGATTCCATTCCGCCAGCTCGGCCGTCTTGTTGTCCGCGATGCGGTAGGCCCTGATCTGCTCAGGCGTCAGATCCTTGGCCACGTGAACGGGGACCTTTTCGAGTCCCAGCTTCCGCGCCGCCTTCCAGCGCGTGTGTCCGCAGACGATCACGCCGTCGCCATCCACGACGATGGGCTGGCGGAATCCGAACCGCCGGATCGACTCCGCAACGGCATCGACCGCCTTGTCGTTGATCCGCGGGTTTTTTTCGTACGGCTTGATCTCGGCCAACGGCCGCAGCTCAATCTGCATCGTCGGCCTCCTTCTTCGCCTCGCTGCGCCCGGTCTGCCCGGCGTAGCTAATGCCCAAGTAGAACCCGCCAAGCACGAACCCCGTGGCGCAGAGCAGCGTCACCAGCCCAGCCATCAATCCAGACATCGCTTTACCTCCTTGTTCGTTGGTCTCCCGAATCGCGTGGACCTTGTTGTATGACTCCGACCGCCCTGGCGACCCGGCCTCGCAAGGCCCGTGGACGCCGCGTTGGGTAATCCGTCACGCAAATCTAGCGCACCCCCCTCGCGTGTACGCGCACACGCACATGCACAGCGCGCGAGGGGGTACGTGATGGATTGATATAGAGAAGGAGAGAGAGTCCTTTTCTCTCTATATTTCTTGGTTTTTGCCCGCTTCGAATCCGTCACGGGCGTCCGTGACGGATTCGTGACGGATTCGCCTTTTGGGGCGTTTTCGCCCCCATGGCACGCCCGTGGCGTGACGGTTTGTGACGGATTTCCGTGACGGATTCGAATGGACGTCATGGCAGTCGGTACCCCTGGGCATGCTTGGTCTTGCTGGGGATCTCCACGGGCACGATGTCACCCTGCGTAAGCAGCGTGCCGACGATTTGGTCGAAGTCCGCCAGCTTGCAGCGCATGGCGCGCATGAGCTTGTTGCGCGCCATCTGACCCTCCGGCGCCTCCCGCAGCTTCCGCAGGAGTTTGAGACACTCGCCGTGGAAGGGGTTCTCCGCCACGTGTCCGGCGGCCATGAACAGCATGCGTCGTGTCTGGTGCAGCACGAACCGCGACGCCCAGCGGGCGGCGTCGGCGGAGATGCTCGGGGCGCGGTGGTTCTCGCTGACGGCGTGCAGCAGGGCCAGCTTGCGCACCTGCTCACCGGCGCGGCCCCAGACGGTGGTGCCCACGGGATCGCCCGCGGCTTCGGCCCGGGCATATTCCGCCTCGGCCTCGCGGCGCGTGGCCACGAGCAGCTCCGTGGCTTCGTCGGTGGCATCAACAACCAGCGGCACGGGATGCCATCTCTGGAGATTGCCCGAACCCGGACGGAACTCGCTCCAACAGCGGGCCGTTTCCAAGACGCGATCCGGGATCTCGGCGATCCGCGGCTCCTGGCCTTCGCTGCGCGGACCCGATTCGAGAATGATCATGCGGGCGAAGAAGCCGTTGGTGAGCATCCGCTCGGACAGGGCTTCGTAGTAGTGATTGGGAATGGCCGTGCCAAGGATGACCAGGTTGGGCTGGTCGATGACCCCGGGTTGCTGTTTCCCCGCCTTGCGGCGCATGGGGAATACACTGTTCGCCGCGGAGTAGAGCGTCAGCAGGGTGCTCATGACGTTCTCGTGCCGGGCGTCCTTGGCCTTGTTGATCGACTGGAGCATGCCGTCAATCTCGTCGGTCTGGAACAGCATGCACGGATTGACGAACAGGGCGTCCTGGACACCCTCCCCGGAGGCGAAGCGCTCGCCCAGGCACTCGGTCAGGCCCACCTCGAAGACAATCTGGGTGTTGATCTTCCGCGGCCAGTCCTTGCCCGCCGCCGAATGGGCCAGGCCGAGCAGGTAGATGTTCGTGCGGTTGTCACCCGCGTCGCGGACGCGCCGTCCGGCGAGGAAGGCCTGGAGGGCCAGCGCTCCGCAGAAGGCCATGACCGTATTGGGGTAGGGAGCGGTCGCCAGACAATGGTCCATGACCTCGCTGACGAAGCCAGGTATGCGGAGTAACTCGACGGGGAGCGGCCCCGGATCGTAAGGCCGATGGTTTCCAATGGGATCGGGCTGGGATACACCGAAGGCCGACAGGTCGACGTCCGGGTGCTCCGTCATGGTCGGGACGTGGTCTGGATCAAGGGTCCGCCGCAAATCCTGCCAGGTGTACCGCTCGCCGCGGCTGTGCTTGTTGCAATAAGCCAGCTTGCCGTCGTCGCCGACCAGAACGGCGATGTCTGACCCGCCGGTGGAGACGATCTCCGGATTGATCGGGCAGCGCGCCAGGAGCAGCAGCGTCTTGTCGCCGTTGCGGCGCATGCCCTTGACGTCCACGCCGTGACCTTCCAGCCAGCTCCGCACGCCCTCCGGCGTGCCGTCGAACCGCCCGTTCCCCTTGGCCACGGGGGCCGCGACGTTGGCCCGTGTCGCGTCTTCGGCGCCGCCCTTGGCCCCGGCTACGGCTTGGAGGAGCTTTTCGGGCACGGGGGCGATTTCCGGTGGCACTTCGAGGAAGAAGGACCGCCGATGGGGTCGATCCTCGAGCCCGTCAATGCCGCGCAGGTCGTCGCCCTTGCGCGAGACCGTGCCGATGACCTTGACGATCCGCGCGGGGTTGTGCACGGCGCGGTCGACGGCGACGGCGCCGTCACTGAACCGGTCGGCCAGCGCCGCGAGAACCGCCTTGACCAGACCCCGCTCGTCGGCGGGCAAGTCCACGCGGTAGAGCAGGTGGTATCCGTTGCCCGACATGGCGACGACAGGCGACGGCCACCCCGCGGACGTCAGGTGTTCGGTGATAACGGCGGAGCGCTCCTGGGCCAGGGCCAGCTCCGCATCGGTGGCGCTCACCCCGGTCGGTCGGACGGGATCAACGTCCACGAGCAGCCAGCGTCGGCCGAGGATGTCCTTGTCCTGGGTGGTCTCACGGGCGCGGGCCTTGATGCGATTCGTCGCCCGGGCCAGGAGGGCGGTGTCCACGGGATTGAGCGTCACGTAGATGCCCGGGGCGATCGCCGACCGGTCCAGTTCGGCGACGGCGGCCACCGCGGCATCCATTCCGTCCGCGGTGAAGTAACCCGAAGCGGTGAACGCGTAACGACCGCCACGATGCTCCCGGCAGCCCGGGGCGCGGATCTCGAAGACCCCGCCGGGCTCGGCCAGCAGCTCGAGGTGTCGTCGAATCGTCGAGTCTGTGCGGACGTCCACCATCAGAAGGGAATCTCATCCTCGGTATACTGTGCTACATACGCTGGCAGTCCTTCATCTGTATCCAGCCGCGGGGGCTTCTCGCCCAGCCGATAGCCGACGACGCGATCGAAGCGCTGACCCGCGGGCCGTTCGACGACCACGGCCAGCGTCGGGGCCAACGCGCCGGCCCGGGCCAGCTCGGCGGCCTCCTCAGCGGTACTGGGCACGGGATCGTTCGACCGCCGTCTCCACCATTGCTCGGCCTTGGCCCGCGCGTAGCCGCCATGCTCGAAGCAGATCCACTCGCTGACGAACTCGTTGAGGGCGATGCGGTAATCGACGCGCATGCTCCGCGGCGCATCGGGCGGGGCATCGCGCTTGCTGTGCACGGCGAAGTAGACGTCGGTCACCACGTATTCCGTGGGCGCCGTCTGATCGGAGAGGATCCCCGCGCTGCTGGCCGTGGCCTCGTGCTTCTCGCGCTGGGGCGGTGGGAACGCATGCCCGCACTCGGGGCAGGTCGCGTAGCCCGCGGCGATGACCGCCTGGCACTGCGGACACTCCTTGGCCGGCGCGGCGCCGGTGCTGCTTCGGCGGTCGCGATCGACGCCAAGTTGATCCACGGGCCCGTGGCGCAGGACGTTGCCGCCGAAGTCCAGGACCAGGCAATCGGTCTTGCCCGGATGGAGTCGGAATCCCCGGCCGACCATCTGGTAGTAGAGGCCCGGCGATAGCGTGGGCCGCAGCAGGGCCACGCAGTCGATATTCGTGGCGTCGAACCCGGTGGTCAGCACGTTGACGTTGCAGAGGAATTTCAGGTCGCCGGCGCGGAAGCGTCCGAGCAGCTCGTCGCGCTGTTTTGCGGGCGTGTCGCCGGCGACGAAGCCGCATTCGGCGCCGTGCCCGCGGGAGAGTTCATCACAGACGTGCTGCCCGTGGCGTACGCCCGAAGCGAAGATCAGCACCGAGCATCGATCCTGGGTCTGCTCGACCATCTCCCGGCAGGCCGAGTGGACCAGCGTCTCGTCATCCATCAGGTCCTCGACCTCGCCGGCGATGTACTCGCCGCCGCGGACGTGCAGCCTCTCGGTGTCGGGCTTGAGCGCGCCGGCCTTGGTACGCAGGGGGCAGAGGTAGCCCTGGACGATCAGCTCGCGCACGCCGATCTCGTAGCAGACGGCATTGAGGATATTGCCCGGGCCGCAGATCGTGCCGCTCTTCATGCGGAAGGGCGTGGCGGTCATGCCAATGACGCGAAGGTTCGGGCTGATGACCTTGGCGTCGGTCAGGAAGGCGCGGTACATGCCCTCGCCGTCGGGCGGGATGAGGTGCGCCTCGTCGACGAACACCAGATCCAAATGACCGAGGTCGCAGGCGCGTTCATACACGCTCTGGATGCCCGCGATGGTCACGGCGTAGCCGAGGTCGCGCCGTTTCAGGCCGGCCGAGTAGACGCCCACCGGCAGATCCGGCGCGACGAGGTGCAGCTTCTCGGCGGCCTGCTCGAGCAGCTCCCTCACGTGGGCCAGGATCAGCACGCGGCCGCTCCACTTCTGCACGGCGTCGCGACAGATCGCGGCCATGACCGGCGTCTTTCCCCCCGCCGTGGGAATCACCACGCAGGGATTGTCATCCCGCGTGCGGAGGTGGTCGTAGACCGCCTCGACAGCCTGAAGCTGGTAGGGACGCAGTTCCAACTAGGGTCTCTCCGTGATCTCCACGATGATCTTGCCGCCGCGCACGACCCTGGCCCGCTCCACCTCAAACCGGGCGATCTGGCTGTCGTCCAGATAGGCACCGCCGTACTGGAGGGCGTCGAAGACCGCTTTGGTTAAATTATCCAGATCCCTCTTCCGCCGGTCGGGCGGATACACCGTCATGCGGACAGCGACGTCGCCCTCCATGAGCGTGACGCGCATCAGGGCGAGGATGGTCAAGACGGTCTGGCGATAGCGCCTACCCGCGCGGCTGATCAGCGTCCGCCGCCCGACCCGCCGCCAGTAGTGATTGACCGACGGCGGGTAGGGCAGTTGAAAGGTCTGCGCTACCGCTGCCATGGGGGTTTCCCATTCGCTGCCGGTGCCGCAGGTCTGGCACCGGGCGCGTCCTTCCTCGTGTAGCCCTTGATCACGTTGGTGATCTCGCCGGTGTCGGCGCGTTTCTTGTGGGCGACGGTGATCACCAGTGGCACGTTGTGGAGCTCGACACTGTCTTTCGGGGCCATCACGCCCACTGCCCGGCAGATGGCCGACAGTTCCGCGCGGGCGATCTTCACCGCCGTAGCGCTGGGGTTGTCGAGATTGAGCCGCGCCCAGAGCAGCCGACCTTTGTGCTCACCGTCGATCACCTGGAACGTGATCTCCAGGTAGTTGCCGACGCCGGACTTGGTGGGCTTCATGCTGCTTTCGGTGATCATCGCCAGGTACTTGCCGACGGGAATGGGATCGAATCCCGCCGCCGGTTCCACGGTGCTCGCATCAAATCCGTTGAGGTTCGCCATGGGTCAGTTCTCCTGCTGTTGGGATGAGATCGCGCTGAGGAACGCCTGCCACGAGAGCGGCAGGGGGGTTTCGATGCCGTAACGGTTCTTGGCCAGCAGCTGGTTGGTCTCCGACAGCACCAATTCCCGATCCTGGCCGACCAGGCGTGCGACGCCGACGAAGTCGGACCATTCGATCATGGTGTTGGCCAGGTCGGGGTGGATTTCCGGGGCGGATTTCTCGAAGGTAAGACCGTCGATCGTGGTGATGTCCCGGCGCGTGGCGTGGGCCAGGAGCACCACGGCGATACCGGCGTTGACCATGCGATCCAGCGTAGGCAGCAGGTGCTGGTAGACGTAATTGCGGAGCACCTGCTTGCCGTTGCCGTAGCCCCCATGGGAGCGGTTGAGCGTCTGCTTCATGCCCGCCGGGCTGCCGTCGACGCCGGCGACGTGCTCCTCCACGCGGCGCAGCAGCCAGTCCACCGAGTCGACGACGACGGTTCCGTAGTCGTGGTCCCCGGCGGCCAGCGCCTCGATCCACTGCTGGATGGAAGGCCATTCGGTCAGGTAGGGGGTGCGATCGCATCGCACGTGCGCACATCCGTTCTCACAGTCCACGATGATCGGCTTGTGCGTGTCGGCGCCGAAGGTCGTCTTTCCCACGCCCGGTGGGCCGTAGACGATGCCCTTGGGCGCCCGCAGGCTAGCGCCAGTCAATACGACCGATGGTAGTGGCATATTGCCGTTCTCCTTCAAAAGGGTTCCTGGCGACTACAGGCGGTCGATGGTCCGCTGCTCCTCATATCCCGTCGGCCAGCAGTCCGTGGCCCGACATTGCGCGAGCCGTTCCAGCGCCTCCTCGTTCTCGCGCTGCGCCTCGCCCAGCACCTTCTCGCTGACGGTGAACACGCCGGTACGATGTGGCTGCCGTTTCTCGACGGCGATGAACGAACCGGGCACGGCGATCCCGCAAGCCGCCAGGATGAGGACCCGCGCGAAGGCCAGCTCATGCAGATACCCAAAGGCGCGGGCTTCGTCGGGGAACCACTCGAGATGGTCGCAGAGCTTGAGCTCCACCAGTCCGCGGATGGGGTGCATCCAGTCCAGCCAGGCCTGCGCAGCCATCGCCTTGTGAGTCGTGCGGATGACGCCGTTGACCATGCCCCTGGACAGCAGCTCGATGGCCAGGCGGTGCGACCATACGGATGCAGCGAGCTCGTCGATCAGCGCCGCCTCATCAGCGTCGAGTACGGTTCGCGGCGGTACGCCCGCCTGCCCTGTGACGTCGTCCAAGGGGTCGTCAAGCGCTCCGCTGATCGCAAACGCCTCCTCGAAGCGGTCGCGGCGTTGCAGGATCAGGACGTGCGCCGCACGGTCGACAACGGAGGGCGGCGACTCCTGATTTGCAGCGAGGCGGAATTTCCGTTTGTCGTAGAGGCAGGGATTCCTGCGAAACGCGCTTAGATCCTCGCCGGTCAGGTGCGACTCGGCCTGCGCCCGGTACTCCGCCTCGGATTCCTGGACGAGGTACGACAGGGCTTTCAACACCGCAGTGTTCGATCCGTTCTTACGCCCGACGGGAAGGATGCTCTTCAACATGCTTGGTCCTTTCGAGACGCCGTCTTTCCTACACTATGTACCGCTGCCGGCGCAGGAGTGTCCGCGCGGCGGTGAATGCCCGGCACATAGAGGTGGAGATTGGCCTCGGCGAAGACAGGCCTCAGCGCGGCGATCTCCCTGTAGATCGTCGTTCGGGATGGCCGCGTCATCCGCGAGACGTCCGTCGGCGAGCGTGCGGACAGCATCGCGCAGAGACCGTGCGTCTCGGCGGGGAGGACCGCCACGGTGGCGGCGACGTCCATTTCGAGGTCGCGGCGGTCCAGGTTCGACCGGGGCGCCGCGCCGCGATGGGCCCGAAGGCGGGATGCATCGATCGTCGTTTTGCGGCGGGACCATGCGCCGGTTTCGTCATGGACCCAGTCGTCGAGCGACTCATGAACATGGCCATTGCCGCGCCGCTTCGCATCGCGGGCCTTCAACAGGTCCGCGACCTTGTTGTCGATAATGCGGCAGATAAATGTCCGTACCCCGGCGCGGTCTGCGTTGTACTTGGGGAGGCGGCGGAGGACGTCCTCGATCAGGTCATGCTGAAAGTCCTCGACATCGAGTGCCGGGATCCTTCGGACGACTTCCAGCGCTTTGTATTTGGTTCGCTTCAAGATGTAATCGACAGTTTCAGTGGGATACAATGCGATCTCCCTGGCCGGGGAGTTCGCGCGGGCGTCAGCGGGAGGGCCGCGGGCTGCAGGCAAACGAAAAGGCGTTGCGAAATCGCGGTTCACGCGACGTCCGCAACGCCTCCACGATGTGGCCGGTTGGTTGCCTGATGTCTGAGTTAAGCCTCTACGCTGCCTGTTGTTCCTCGAGGATGTCGAACGACGAACCGGGCAGTCCGTGCGCAAACTTGACCCGCACGCGGGTTCCGTCGGGCAGGACCTTCAACTGCTCGATCAGTGCGACCTGCTCGTGGCGCAGTTCGAAGTCCTCATGGGCGGCCTCCGGCCGGGGTCCGTTGGCACCGCCTGACAGCTTGAGTGTGATCAGCTTCGAGCACGGGCGGTGCAGATCGGGCTGGCCGCCTCGCACGTGAAACGTGAGCCTCCCGTAGTTGATGAGCTGCCCCTGTTCGACCAGCCACCGATTGGGCCCGGACAACTGTTTCTTGGTCATACCAATTGACTCCATGAAACGGGAACATTGCGGACGCGTCGGCGACCGCCATCATGGAGCCGAATATCGAGGTGGTTTTCGGGGCGCAACCAAAGCGCAACCAAAAAAGTTCTGGCCGCAGCGGCCGATCAACGGCTGCAGGGCTGCCTGGCGGAAATCCGAGGGGGAAAGCACGATGAGCGCAACCTGATAGTCCAAGTTGCGCTACGACCGTCGCGAAATGATCTCACCGATCACGGCGTTCCTGATCTGGGCCAATTCCTCATTGTCCAGCTCGTGTTGGCGGCCCACCCAACGAATGAAGCTCTCCACCTGAACCCGTGCAGCGCGACCCGCCTCTCCGTTGGTTTCGATGTGACGATCGGTGCACGCCCGCGAAAGAACCCCCTTATTGAGCGTTCCTTCCCCGAGAACTTTATCTGCAGCGCGTACCAACTCGCTCTGCTTGGCCCAATTGAAGTCAGGCGGTTGCTTGCCGGGCTGCGCTTCTTGCTCCGGCTGCGGTTCCACGGTGGATTCGATGAAAACTGCAATCGCGTTGCAGAGCAGTTCAAAGTCCTTCGCGACTACGTTTTCGGGAAAGAAGTTCAGATTCTGGCACTTGAGCGGCCTGAGCGCCGGCACCTCCGGTGGAAGCCGGTCGGTGTTGTCGGCGCACCAGCGCGTGAAGGACTCCAGAAAGATGAGCGCAGCGATCTCATATGGCCTCTTTCTCTCGAATTCGCGGGCCGTCTCTGCATGTTTCCGCAATGGTGCGAATCGGATTTCGCTGAGCCATCCGTGGTCCAGGATCGCCCACAGTAGCAAGCTGCCGACGCTGATCAGGCAGTCGTTTCGTCTTCGGCAGATCCTTGCCCTGTCGTCGGACGGGAGCAAGTCGAACTCCTTCCCGCGCCGATCGTCCCAATCCCCAGGCAAATCCCTCAGTTGCGCCGCGAAATCTGCGGCCCATTTCACTTGCTTGGTTTCCGGCATATCCTCATAGCCTCCCTTCGTGGGCCAGCGGTTGAGCGACATTTTGGTTTATGTTAGGTTCAGGCACAGGATTTTCAAGACCCGGCCGTGGGCGTCGCCATGTGTTTCCACATTCGCTGTTGCCGCCGCCAGTCGGGGACGGCGGTCAGGGCGCGCAGGTGGGGCTCAGAGATCGGGTCGCGACCACGGAGCGTGCGAGGGAGGAAAAGGACCGCTTCCTGAATATCCGGGGCCAGGAGGGTGAGGTTCATGATCTGGGTCAGCCGGGCGCGGGTGACTCCACCTAGACGAGCCAGATCGGCGTAATCGCGGGCGACGCCGTCTTTTAGAAGGCGTTCCAGTCGGATCGCCAGGGCCATCAGACGGGCGACGCGCGGGACGCGGCCTGGCTCTACCGACGCCTCGGTGGCGGGGGCAGGGTCGCCCGCTCTGATTTGTTTCCGCGATCTGCGGCCCACGGCGAAGTGGACCTTGCACTCGACGGTCAACATGCCACCGCCTCCCATTCTTCGGTTAGCGCCTTGATGCCCGTCGGCCGAAACGTGATCGCCAACGTGCCTTCTCCGCCGTCGTAGGTGATGCGCTCCGCCAACAGGTGGAGTACGCGGGCCTGCTCGCTCGGCGAAAGCGAGTCCCAAACGGGGTCGAACATCGACAGCGCCCGGGCAAGTTCGTTCTCATCCACGACCCGCGAGTTGACGGCGACGATCTGTTCGCGGACCTCCGTCGCCCGTTGCTCGGTCGCGCGGATGCGCCCCTGCATGTCCGCAAGCCGCGCCGCCGCGGGCGACTCCCCGGGTGCGCCGACGTGGTCGATCAACTTGCGGACCTCCGCACCGTGCTTGGCCAACTCACGTTCAAGCCGCCGACGTTCGGCCTGGAGCTCCTCCAGGCCGTCCTGGTTCTGCTTCCGGGCCTGTTCCAGCGTCCGGGCCAGAACCTCGTCGTCCTTGCCGATCGCCTTGATCCGGTCGACGACGAACCGTTCGATCTCGGCCGCGGGCACCGACTTGGTCGGGCAGTTTTCCCGGCCGCGCTTCTGGGCGTTGACGCAGACGTAGTAGCGATAGCGCCGGTTGGCCTTGCTGGTGTACGTGTGCATCATGCCGCAACCGCACGGCCCGCACCGGAGAAGGCCCTTGAGAAGTGCTCCATATTTGTTGCGGGTGGAATACGACCCAGTCCCGCCGTTGCGGCCGTTGTGGCGCAGGACGTCCTGCACGCGGTGCCAAAGCGTCTCGCTCACGATGGCGGGATGCTCGCCTTCGTAGACCTGATCGTGGTAGCGCACCTTCCCGATGTAGGCGATGTTGGTCAGCAGCCGGTAAAGCGACTCCTTGGTGAACCGTTTGCCACCGCACGTCTCGCCCCTTCTCGTCGTCCACTCCTTGGCCCGAATCCCGCGCCGATCCACATCGCGCAGCGTCGAGATCAGTGACCGCTGACGTAGATAAGTCTCGAAGATCTGCCGTACCTGCGTCGCCTCGTCCTCGTTGACGACCACCCGCCCACCGCTGCCGTTCGACGCCAGATCGAAGCCGAGGATCGGCCGGCCGCCGACCCACTTACCCTTGCGACGGGCGGCTGCAATTTTGTCGCGCGTCCGCTCGGAGATGATCTCCCGCTCGAACTGCGCGAAGGAGAGCAGTACATTCAGCATCAACCGGCCCATCGAGGTGCCGGTGTTGAACTGCTGCGTGACGGAGACGAACGACACGCTGTGCCGCTCCAGGACGTCCATGATCTTGGAGAAGTCGATCAGGCTGCGACTGAGACGGTCCACCTTGTAGACGACGATGCAGTCGACCTTGCCGTCCTCGATGTCACGAAGCAGGCGCTGAAGCGCCGGGCGGTCCATGTTGCCGCCGGTGAACCCGCCGTCGTCGTACCGATCGGGCAGAAAGATCCACCCCTCGTGCTTCTGGCTGGCGACGTACGCCTCGGCGCTCTCGCGCTGGGCGTCGAGCGAGTTGAATTCCTGCTCCAGGCCCTCCTCGGTGCTCTTGCGCGTGTAGATCGCGCAGCGCACCGCCGGGGAACGTTTCTCCTCGGTCTTCCGCTTCATCCGCCCCGCCGTCCTTTCACGCCGAAGAAGTAGTTGCCGTTCCAGTGCGAGCCGGTCACGGCTTTCGCCACGGCCGAGAGGCTGCGGTAAACGTCGCCGTCGCACTCGAAGCCATCATCGAGCACCACGACGGTGATCATTCGCCCCTTGTACGGTCGGGTCAGAATCGTGCCGGGCATCAACGCGCCGGCCCGGTCGCCGAATTCGACCTTCGCCTTGGTCGTAGTCGAGCCCGGCGACGGTGCTGGCTTGTCCGGAGGCCGGCGGACGCGGAGGTCCGTGTTGTCGGCCAATTCCTCCGCGCGGCGACGGGCGCGTTCCGACAGGCCGCCTTCGGCGTTCGCCTGCATCCGCCAGGCGATCCGCTTCCACAGCCAGTCCTTGTTGCCCGACCGCGTCGCCTCGCCGAAAACCTCGGCGTACCGGCCGCGCAGTCCCTTGACGGTCATCCGCCTCAGAGCGGCCACCTCGCGGGCGACGTTCAGTTTCTCAACCATGCTGACCTCCAAGTCCACGGTCTCTGACCGTTAACGCGGAGGCACAGGAGGGCGAGGTTTCCGAAAGATGGCAAGGCCAATCCGCCGGGATTTTCGAACTTCCGGCGCTCTCGAATGTCGCGGAGCCCGGCGGTTCGGAGATGTCGGGCGGGAGACAACCGGTCCGGCGCTTCAACCGCAGGAACCCGGCGGCCAGGATGGTGGCTACCTCGTCGATGCGGTCATCGATGGACATGTTTGCGGGGTCGTTGCGTTGCATGGGCGCTCCTCGAGCGTTCGCCCACAACGACCTCCGCATTGCGGCCGGTGAGTTGTCCGGCGGTAGTGATCTCGGCGACGCCGCGCGTTAACAGCGTCCTCCTTCACTACTTACCGCCGACAGATTCGAAGTGTTTTCCTGCGATGTGCGATAACGAAACGCACGCGGTGCCAACGCTGCACCCAATGACCGCGGTCTGCGCTGTGGCACTACTCACACCAAGACGAGCCGTGTATCTGCTGGTCGAGCAGCCTGCAATCAAGTCTACGGGAGGGATTCGAGAACGCTATAAGTCTGCACAAATCGCTCACACAGAACTCGCTCACGCAGCATTCGCGCCCGATGTACCTCGGTCGCACCTCCAACGGTATCAAGAATAAACTCAAAGACGACATTGCCAATTATGGCAAACTGAATCGCCGGCACAGACGCCTTGGCACGAATCTGGTTATCATTCGCACCGTACTGTTTCAGAATCGCAACAAACTCGTTCAGCTTTTTAGTCGCCTCCTCGACTGCCTTTTCTCTTGCATCACCATTGAGATCGCTGTGATAAAGGCCGTGAAATTCTTTCAGTCGCGCGGCGTCCCCCATCAATATTCCGAAGACGAAACGCCTAACCGCCTTCTTTTCTTCACAAGTTCTTACTGCGTGTGCCAGGCGTTCCAGCCCTTCCCTGAATTCCTGCGTCCATGCAGCGTTTGGGTTTGATAGCATCCCAAACCATGGGTTTGTCGTGACAAGCAAGAATCGATGGTGCGCCTGCGGAGTCCAATCCGACCGCTCCAATTCTTCCCACAGTGTTTTCATTTCCCTACTCATCGCGGTGACGAGCGCGGGAAACCCATGCACCATGACTCCTTGGCCTCGTTCGATTCGTTTTGTTTGCCAGAGCGTCCAGAAGGAAATCATTCCAATTTCGGCACCAAAAATCACGCCGGCAAGAGTCGCGCCAGTGCCAGTTGGCACCCTGTCATCGAATTGCGCTGAAAACCCCTCGAGTGCAAAACCACCGACCAACGATATGCCAAGCGTCAGAACCACACCACAAATAATGTGTGGCCAAGCGGAGCTGCTATCGTCTGGCAAATGCGAAGCCAGCTGAGCAATCGTCTCTCTGAAGGTAAACCCCTGCAAGTCGCCGCGCGCTCGCCAGTAAAGCCAGTTGTAGCCGACAACGCCGATGACAATGCAGCCCGCACCGATACACATTGCTACCCATGGTGCGCCGTTCATCCCTATTGCCTCCAGTGAACGACAATGCGTTCGAACCGCCCAACAACCGCGTTCAGACAATAGCCCATCACGCCGGTTGTGAGGATCGCAGCGTACATCAGCGGCTTGTCGTCGGTGTATCTCATGTCGAAAATGACGCGTCCAAGCCCTTGATTTCCTCCTATTAGCATCTCAGCCACGACAACGAGGATCAGTGCCAGCGATACACCCGCGCGGCAGCCGAGGAAGATCTCTCGTGCAGCGGACGGTAACGTGACCAGCCAAATACGACGAAGGCCCTCAATGCCCAAGAGATCCGCAGTTTCACACCGTGTACTCGGTATAGACCGCATTCCGTGAAGGGTCGCAAGCGCTACTACCAAGCTCGAACTGAAGCATCCTGCCGCTAGCTTTGTACCGGCTCCCGCACCAGCCATGAGAAAGAAGACCGGTACGAGCGCCGTTGCAGGTATCGAGCGCAAGAAATCTAGAATAAAGGCCAATGGCTCAGACGCATGCCCACGATTGCCGATCGCTATCCCTGCGGTGATGCCGATCGGCACGCTGAGAGTGAACGCGCTCAGGGCGTATGCAAGTGTCGAGACCACGTCCCCGAGGTGCGCTGTGGGCCGAAGCAATGCGTCACAGCGCATCGCAATTTCACTCGGTGCTGCAAGCATGGCGGGGCTCACAAGCTTCGCCCGCACGACGACTTCCCACGTCGCCGCGATGACGGCCACAGTGATCAGCCACGCCAATCCCCTACGCAATGCCAACCGCCTTCCTGACCGCTTGAACCGCTGTGATAGCCGCCGCGTCACTTGAATCGCCGATGTCACGAGGCCAAGGCATCTCCACCTTGATCCGCTCTGTGATGGTACGATTCGTGCTAAAGACTGCGACTTCATCGGCCAACTGCACGCCTTCGGTGAGGTCGTGAGTAATTACGATCCACGCCTCGCTGGGTCTACTCGCGAATCTCTCCGACATCATCTTCGAGGCAACCACACGTCGTCTGAAGTCAAGAGCGGAGAACGGCTCATCAAATACGCGGAGATCACCGGGCATTACCATCGTTGCCAAAAATAACAGCAACTGAAGCTCACCACCAGATAGTTCATACGGGTACTTGTTCAAATCGACTTGGATATCTAAGCGGCGACACAACGCAGCCATCTCGTCATCGATAATCGAGTTCGCGCCAGCGTTCACATGCTTGCCCTGGAAGGAACACCGAAGGCGCAATGCGATATTGTCCCGAACAGATAGCCACGGAAAGCACGCGTTGCGGTAGTCTTGAGGCATGTAGGCGAAGCGAATTCTTGGTTGGGCTGTGCGCCGCCCGGACGAGAGTGGGGCCAAGCCCAAGAAAGCCCGGGCAACGCTCGTCTTGCCACAGCCGTTCGGTCCAAGGAGGACCAAGCTAGACCCGCTGCATGCGCTTATTGTAACATCGGAGAACAAGCGCGCCGACGAGTCGGGCGTGCGTCCGTTCGCAGCATGAGACGCTGCTGCTTCCAGTGCTACGTGGATCAAACTAGGAGCTACTTTGGGAGCCATTCGCTGGGCGCCAACAGAGTCTTCGAGTCGAGTTTTCGGGAAATAACTCCGTCTTCCAAGAGCATGTCCGCGTGACGCTGAAATGCCTCGTAGTTTGCCTCAGAGAGCTTGGTGAACGGGATGTTGGGCGTCCTGAGCGCAACATCCGGCCGAATGGTCGTGTATCCAGAGAGTGCGACCTTGGCATCTCGTGGATTGGCGCGCATGTAGTCTAGCGCCTCGTAGATAGCGGCGACGACAGCACGTGTGACTTCCTGGTTTTGTTCGGCCCAATCCTTCTTTACAACCCAGACACCCGCCTGCCATGGGTCAATGACATACGTCTCCACGGCACCGGGAGCGAGCTTGGTCGCGCCCTTGTCGATTACGGCCTGCGTGCCCGTTGGTTCGTAGGTGAAGATCGCGTCCGCTCCACCGGATTCGAGAGCGTCCAGATGGCTCGTGATGGGAAGTTCTTGGATGGTGACGGTACTTGGTTCAATTCCGTTGGCCCGCAACACGCGCTTGAAGAATCCGACCGCCGTCTTGCCGGGGAAGGAAACTACTGTCCGCCCTTGCAGATCGGCGATTCGTTTGATTGGTGATGTTGCGGGAACCACGATCGAAGACAGGTAATTGTCCTTTGTTTCCGCGTCGATCATAAAAACTTTGAGCCGGTGGGGATCGCGACTCTCGTTGGCAAGCACAACGGAATATGCTATCGACGCGCCAAACTGTACGTCTCCGGTCAGAAGCGCGTCGCCTATCTCTGCACTGGCTGCAAACCGATGCAGCTCAGCACGAACACCGTGTTTGGCGAACAGGTTCCGCTGGGCCGCGACGAACAACGGCAGATCGACGTATATCGGGAGGTAGCCAATCCGCACAACAGGTTGGTCGGTTGGTGGTGGTATCTGACTGCCCGATTCCCACTGGCGAGCGATGTAAAGGAGGAGGGCACAGCAGCCCACCAAGGCGATCGAGGCCGCAAGGAGTTTCTTGCCTGGACTCATGGGCTTCTCCCAGTTCGATACCGATATCCCGATCAAATTCTTCCTGTTAACTAAAGGGCGACATTAACGCGAGAGCGCGAGAGTTCAAGACGCTCTCCAGCGGACGACGAGCGCAACCCGGCGGGTTGCGATCAAATCTCGAACGTCGTGGCTACGAACCGAGAGCGCGGCGGGAGGTGGCGAAAGCGCCGTAACCCTTTACGGGCGACGGGTTAGGGCGACGATGCGGTGAGGCCGCTTCCCGTCGCGGGTGTCAACGTAGGGGGCACTCTCTTTCGAGAAAACCCACCAACCTCCCCGAATGTAACCCTGGCAGCAACTCTCGGGCAGCGCCTGATGATGGGACACATGCCGAATTGCGTCGGACAGCCTGCTAGTGCGGACCCCAAGTCGAGAGTCGTTCGTTCGAACATCCATAACGCCGTTTCGGCTACTGGTGGAAGGTCCAAATCAAAACCCGCGGTCGAGCAGGATTCCTTGAGTGTCGGGATAGTCCGTGGTCCTGGTCGTCCGGTGCCACCGAACAACGTCCTTGGCGAGGATAGATGCGACCTCGCACCGACGACTGGCGGGGGGCAGAGATGTTCGTCCGCGCGCTGCTTGGGCATAACGGGCTCCGCGCGGACGAGCACGATCGCACGATGCGAACGCGCCGCCACGTACCCATTGCCTTTGCAGTTCGCGCGCGAGTCGTACGGAAATCCATGACCAAGGAGTTTGCTCTGGCTCGAATGCTACTCAGCCCCTCCTGCCGCCAGCCGGACTTCCACGGGTCCGCCCCCGCCAGGAGCAGGCAGCGTGCGGTGAGCCGACCACAGGGTTATGATGGAGAGGCGCGGATAGGTCGTGGGCACGATTGGACTGCCCGGCAAACGGTGAGTATCTCCGTGTACGGCACATCGCCGACGACGGCGTTGACCAGTTCCACATCGCCCGAACGCGACATGGCAAGCCAGCATCGACGACCGCACTGCGTGATTTTGCCCTACGTGAGGTGATGCATCGATGGCAATAGCCGAGAGGAGGGCTAGATGAGCAGCATTCAGGAAGACATCCTCATCGACTTCTTCAAGCAGCTTGCCGAACTTCCGGAATTCGACGCTGAACGCGTCCAATCGCTGCGAGCGATCTTCGAAGCAGATAAGAAGCCGAAGGCAGCTTCGCTCGTCGATGCCATTTCGTCTGACCCGCAGGATGAGGTCCCGTGATCAAGATCGAGTCCATCCATATCGAGGAGCTACGAGGGATTCGCAACCTCACGCTCGCGTTGAATAAGGGGAACTTTGTCATCTCCGGCCCGAATGGTTCGGGGAAAAGCGGTGTCGTAGATGCGATTCAGTTTGCGTTGACGGGCGAAATTGGCCGGCTCAAAGGCGCGGGCACGGGAGATTTGAAGCTTGCCGATCATGGACCCCACGTAGAGAAGCGCGACTACCCTGACGCCTCGTTCGTGTGCCTTGAAGTGTACATTCCGCACCTGGACAAAAGCGCGAGCATCACGCGCAAGATCAAGCAACCGAGGAAGCCGACCATCACGCCCGGCGACGCCGACGTGAAAGCGGTGTTCGCTGAACTTTCCGAACACCCCGAAGTTACCCTGTCACGTCGCGAGATCATCAAGTTCATTCTCACCGAAGCAACCCAACGCTCGCGGGACGTTCAGACGCTGCTCAAGCTCGACGACATCGATCAAACACGAGCGACACTCAAGACGACTCAGAACAAGCTTGAAACAGCCCATTCGACAGCGAAGCAGCAGGCAGAAGCGGCGAGAGAGAGCCTTAAGCGTCACTTGGACTTGGCGGAACTGAAAGCCGAGGATCTGCTTTCCGCCGTGAACCAGCGTCGCAAAGTGCTCGGACTAGCCGAGATCAATGAGCTGACAAGGGATACTTCCGTATCTGAGGGGCTCGAAAAGAGCGCAGACGCCGAAAAGAGCGCAAGCTCGAAGGAATCCGCACTTCGTGATGTCAAAGCTCTGTCTGACGCGATGACCGCGGGGTCTGAGAGTGCAACGCAGGAGCAAGTGGACGCAGTGCTCGGTGCCGTTGAGCAGATTGAGAAGGATCCCGGCCTCCTTCCACTGATTCGGCGTGCCGCATTCCTTCAGACGGGGCTCGAATTGATCGATGGGCCGCAATGCCCGCTGTGCGACACGCCTTGGGACGTAGAGGCCCTTCGTGCTCATGTGCAGAAAACGCTGGACAGGTCGAGAGAAGCGAAACAGATTGAAACTTCACTGCTCCAGAACGGTCGGGCGATCGCTGCGGCGGCAATGAGCCTCCAGACGATTGCCGAGACTGTAGCGAAGCTGGCGGAAGTCGACGAGGCACTACGGACGAACATGGGACAGTGGGTCGGCGCACTTCGGACCCTGACCGAAAATCTTACGTCCGTGGAGGGTCTCATCGCGCTGAAGGATCGCTTGGAACGCGGCTGGGCTAGCCCTCCGGCCGGCCTCAGGAGTGATGTGGAATCGCTGGCGAGCCGCGTGCAGGCCCGTCCGGACAAGGACGCACGGGGCAACGCTCGTGACTTCTTGGTTGTGGCACAGGAGCGATTGAAAAACTGGCAGGTTTCACGGCGTGACGAGGAGCGCAAGCGCATGGCGTCGGCTCGTGGCAAGGCGGTGTATAAGACCTACTGCCAAGTCGCAGAATCAGCCCTGACTGGACTCTACAAGGAGGTGGAGTGGGACTTCAGCAAGTACTACCAGTTTCTCAATCATGACGACGAGGGTGAGTTTACTGCCAAGTTTGAACCCGCCGATGGTAAGCTGGGACTGCTCGTGGACTTCCACAGAAAGGGGATGTTCCCACCTGGTGCATATCATAGCGAGGGTCATCAGGATGGGATGGGTGTGTGCCTTTATCTCGCCCTCATGAAGCGGGTCCTGGGTGATCGGTTTTCGTTCGCCGTGCTGGACGATGTGGTGATGTCGGTCGATTCTCAGCATCGGAAGCAGTTCTGCAAACTCCTCAAGACGCAATTTCCTCACACCCAGTTTGTCGTAACCACGCATGATCAAGTGTGGACGCGGCAGATGCGAACGGAGGGGTTGATCTCGGCCAAGTCAGCGATCGCCTTTCACACTTGGACCGTAGATACAGGACCGGTTCTCGATGAGGTCGCGGAGGTGTGGGAACAGATCGATGAAGACCTGGCGAAGAACGAGGTCCCGACCGCGGCGGCTCGTTTACGTCGGCACTTAGAGTACGTCGCCGCTGACTTGGCAGATGAATTGGCGGCACCGGTCACATTCAGAGGCGATGGCAACTACGACATGGGCGTGCTTCTGAGTGCCGTGCTCGGGAAACAGGGTGAGCTTCTTAAGGACGCGGTCAAGGCAGCGAAGTCCTGGAGCAATGCCGACCAGACTGCGAAGGTTGAAGAAATGCTCAGGGCTCGCAGTGAGATTCTGGCAGAGAAAAGCGGAGAGGAGTGGATAATCAATAAGGCGGTCCACTACAACGAGTGGGCGGACCTATCGAGAGAGGATTTCAAGCCGGTCGTTAGTGCGTTCAAGCGGCTTCTCAATCAGTTCCGTTGCGCTAAGTGCCAATCGTGGCTTTCGGTCTCTCCGCGAGTAAATCCCACGGACTTGCGATGCTCGTGTGGCACGTTGCGTTTGAACCTAAAGAAGAAGTAACCAGTTTTCGGGTTCGCGCCCCACAGGTCGCCGCAAGCGCTGATGATGCTCGGAATCGGGGCACCAGTGGTCCGGTAGTTTAGACGTGCGGCACGCAAGTCGCGCTCCTCGAAAGCTCATACCCCAAAAGCCGCCCAGCGGGAGGGTGGATTTCCGAGGCAGGTTTCGTTCGGTCGGGGGAACGGAACATGTTGCCATAACCCGTGGGTCGGCGCTGGCGAGAGACTCCGAGACTCTCGGCGAGACGCGAGCTACATGCCCAGCAAGGCGCCCTCGCCAAGGTCGCGCAACGGCGTTTCTCATCTCGGTGCGCGATGCGGGGCGATCCGTAAACCCTTGCCAGAACCGGCGATAGAAACGAAAACGCCGGCACGTCCCCGCGCCGGCGACGTTTCTTAACCCCTGGGTCGGCGGATTTCGCTACGACCCGCCAACTAGAGGGAACAAGACCGTCCTCGAAACGAAAAGTCGCGCGCAAGGGAGATTTTTTCGATGTTATGGTTGCTTGGGCGAACGCGACGCTTCCAACCTCGTGCGCATTAGTGATTCGCCCTTTTTTTGCAGCAGCCTACGGGCAATCCTGCGGTGCCGCGAATGGATACGGCTTCAAGCTGAACGCGTTGACGATCTGCAGGATGTCCGGGCCGTTGCAGGTCTTGTCCGGAACCTGCGGATTGACGTCCACCCACGAGATATGCGGCGCGCTGGGATCCTGCGTGAACTTCTTCAGCGCTGCGGTGATGTCAAAGCCGTTGACAATGCCGTTCGGAGGCGTCCAAGCCCCATCCGCAAACGTGCCTACAATGTCGCCCCAGAAGCGTCCGCCGCCAGGTTGCGGCGTCGTGCTGGCGATCAGCGCCGACGTAAACGTAATGCCGTCGGTCGTCGCGCGGATCTCGTAGTTGGCGTCTGGCACGATCGCACAGTCGGCCACGTGGACATTGCTTCCAGCCCAAACACGAAAAGCCGGCGCAGAGGAAAGACGGGCGATTCCATTCGAATCGGGAACATCCACCCAGCCAACAGTTGACGGGCCGGGGTCCGTCAAAGTGACCCCAAACGCGACTACCGTGTCCACGTTGCGCGGCACAAATGTCAGGTACCGGTTTTTTGCCACGGGCGTGGGCTGCTCTTCTCCCGGAGGCTCGCAGGCATCCCCGACACCATTTGAGTCAGCGTCTGTTTGGTCAGCGTTGGCGACTGTCGAACAGTTGTCGCAAAGATCGCCCAGCAGGTCGGCGTCCACGTCTTCTTGTCCCTCATTCGTGTCCGAGGGGCAATTGTCGCAGGCATCCCCCAGCGTATCCCCATCCCCGTTTGCTTGCCCGATATTGCTCACGAGCGGACAGTTGTCGCAGGCGTCACCCAGGGTGTCGCTATCGGTATCGGTCTGCGACGGATTCGAGACCGCGGGGCAGTTGTCACACACATCACCAAGATCGTCAGTATCGCTGTTGGTTTGGTCGAAATTCGAATCATCAGGGCAATTGTCACAAGCATCCCCAACGTTGTCCGAATCCGCATCTTCCTGGCCGGGGTTTGACGTGAGCGGACAATTGTCACAAGCATCGCCAAACGAGTCCGAATCTGCGTTTGCCTGGCTTGCGTTGGCATCCACCGGGCAATTGTCGCAGGCATCCGGCAGCCCATCGCCGTCACCGTCCAAGCAGTCGTCGCCAGCCGCGCAGATGTCGCAATCATCAGGAACCGAGTCTCCATCGGCGTCATTGCCGTCGGGTGAATCCGGACACAGGTCGCAGCCATCGCGTATTCCGTCCGAGTCACTGTCAAGACTGTGCCGCAAGACCACGTAGGCCGCGCCGGTGTCGGTTGCGACCCCATCTTCCCCGGGAGCACCGATGGCCAGCCACTCGCCGCCAACCGACACGGATTGCCCGAATGCCTGCGCTACTCCGGCGTGCGGGGGAATCGGCGATTTCGGATAGATGATCAAGCTCGGCTCCCATGTGTTACCGTTACGCCGATAGCCACCCACCAGTCCCTTTCTGTCGACGCCATCAGTAACGTTGTCCGGCAGGCCAGCGAACAGCCAGTCTTCGGTTATTGCGAGGCTGTTAACCGTGGGCGTCAAAGGCCCGGCTCCTTCGCCAACTCGCTGTGTTTCATTCCAGGAGTCGTCGCTCGGGTCGGCTGGTGAACCGTTGTCGTCCTTCTGGAACAGGTAGGTGTAGTACAGGTTTCTTCGAACCGCAATCCAGTTCTGCGACGCCGCGAGAGACTGCCCAAAGAACACGCCACTGTCTGAGGGCAAGAGCTTGGCGTGCTGCGACCAGCTCGTTCCATCGCGTCGATACACGAACACCGCCCCCGCGTTTGTTCCGGCTTCGGCATCGTTGGTATCGCCCGCAAACAGGAACGGGTCTTGTAATACGATTTCTCTCGCAAAGGGAGAGGGAACCGATGCCTCCAAGAACCAAACGTCATCGTCGAGGTTCGCCGTGTTATTATCGTCTCGCGCAAAAACCAACAGGGATCCGAGCGACCATGGCGCCGAGGCGGCCATGCGGATTCCATCCGTGTCAATATCCGTTCCCAGGTTGAAGACACTTCCTCCCCCTTGAATCAGATCATGTGCCGACCAATCGTCGTCACTTAGATCAGAAGGGGTTCCGTTGTCATCCCGCCGGTATACATAGACGGCTCCCGCGAGCGAGCCACGACTGGGTGCGCCGACAAATATCCAGTCCGCATGGACGGAGACGCTGGCGCCGAATTGTTGACCGGTGCCGTCGGGCGTCAAATCGGTGACAGGAGACCACGTGTCGTCGTCCAGATTGGATGGCGTGCCCTGATTGTCCCGCCGGTACACGTGGACGATCTCACCGGCTCCGTTACTGGAATCGCTGGCAACAAGCCAATTGTCTTCGACATCAATCGTTGTTCCGAATCGATCGCCTGCGACCAGCCCGACAGGAGCAATCTGCTGCTGTACCGTCCAAATGCTGGAGTAGAGGGGAATTGCGTAGCCCCTCTTTCGGAGAGTTCCCAGGACGCACCAGTTGCCACAGGCAGCAACGTCGTATCCGAGGTTCAGGCCGTTCGATTCCTGCGGGTCAGGTTCGTTGAAAACACCGGCCTGCTTCCAGGAATCATCGCTCGGGTCGTTTGGGGTGCCGTTCGTATTTCGGTCGAAAAAGTACACAGCCCCGGAGCCCAGCCCCACACTGCTCTCGCCTGCCCCCACCACTACGCGAGCATCGGTCAGGGCAACGGCGACACTGCCGCCGAAATTGCTCGGCACGCCGCCCTCGGGAAGCAGGCGCGCCGTCTGGACCCAGGCGGCGCCATCCTTGCGAAAGAGATAGACCCCGCCCGAGGCGGGGTCCGTAATTGTGGCAAGGCCTACCGCCACCAGGTCGCCAGCGATGGCCACGGAGCCCCAGAACAGACTCTCGGTCGGATTGGGAGGTGTGGTAAATAGAACGGCCTCCTCGCTCCACGTTTGACCCGAGCGTCGAAAGATGTAGGCAGAATCATCAATCGGGTTTACGGCCGCGGAGCCTACTATCAAGGCGTCTGTCTGCATTGCGATCTTGAAGCCGAACCTGTCGCCTGCCGCCCCATCTGATGCGGTGATCAGTGCTTCCTGAACCCATGAATCGTCACTCGGATCGCCAGGCGTGCTATTCTCATCCAGTCGAAAAACGTGAACCGCCCCCGTTGTGCTGTTGACAGTCGGGGCACCCACGGCAAGGCGATTGCCGGAGGCTGCCACGGTCCGGGCGGACGAGGACGGCGATAGGCTCAATTGCTGCATGAGCGGCCAGGAATCGTCCATGAAGTCCTGCGGTGTTCCGTTGTCATTCCTCCGATACACGCCGACAGTTTCGGCGCTATTGCCGGATACGATGGCGACGAAATCTCCGGACACCGCGACGCGAGAGCCGAACTTCAGTACACCGGGCGTCGGGAGGACTACAGCGACTTCGTCCCAGGTGTCGTCGTGCGGGTTCATGGTCGCGTTGTCGTTTCGTCTGTAGACGTAGACGGCGCCGGAAGTACCTGGCATACCGACTTCGGCGTTCTCGTACCCGAGAACGGCGTACGAGCCTGAAATCGACACGTCAGTCGCGCTTTGGAAAGACGATGGGTCGAATGCATCAAGTTCAATGACGCTACACTGAGAGAAAGCGTTGGACGAAGTGACTGCAACGATCGCGCAGGCCATGATCAACCCTGTGAGCCTGGCTCCGGTCGCCGCTCGGGCAGTAGGACATGGTAATGTTCGTCCTCCGCGAAAGGAACCGAAGCCGATACCGTCCGTTTTCTGGATGGGGCCCCTGAATTCACGATCGAGTCTCATCGTTTGGAATTCCTTTCGCAACGTGCCTGCACAACATTCCCTTTACACGCTTTCCGCGCGAGGACAAAGACCGGTCCCGATCGCTGCGTGTTGACGATGCTACGGGTAGCGGTATCCACCAAGTGGTTATTTCTTGGGCATGTTCGCGAGGAGCTGGAGGATACCTACCCGGACAAATCCCGACGACGACGCGGTACGCGATTGACATGTACATTGCCTAGCTCAAAGAGCCGAAATGAGGCAAGCGGAATTGTGTAACCCTTGAATCCGGCTTCGCACGATACGGTATCTCGGACTTCTCAGGATTGCAATCAGAATCCTGACCATCGTCGCGATTGGTGCGAATGCAGCACTATCTTGACAAGAACTCTCTTGAAGGGGCCACGCGCACCCCAAAAGAAATTGAGCAGGCGACGGTGCCCAGAGCGGGTCTGGGGGCAGACGTTCGCAGTGACATGCCACGGGGAAACTGATCCTGGCCTCCTTCGAATGACACAAGAGTCGTGTTCAGTATCACTTTTCACCGGACTAATCGTTGGCGGTTCATCATCTATCGCCTATTCTCGTAACACTGCTCGGGCCGGCATGTATTGGATACTTATTGATCTTTGATTCGACAAATAAATGTCTCACAGTCTGAGTTTCGCGTGATGGAAGAACGAGTGCAGCAGACTCTGGCTCTTGCCGGCTTGGTCGAGGGAGTCGATGACTTCCTCGGCCAGGG
>JAGFJJ010000055.1 GCA_024102815.1 Phycisphaerae bacterium | reverse complement strand
TCTCGACGACATGCTCAAGAGCGTGACGCCCGACCAGGCCCGGGGTCGCGACGTGACGGTGCGCGAGGTGCTCGACACGGTCGCGGGCCGGATCGACGACGAACTTGCCGACGCGCCCGCCGTCGAGGCGACGGTGCGGCTGATCCTGGGTCAGACGTACCACGAACTCGGCGCGTTCACGGAGGCGGCCACGATGCTTGAACAGGCTGCCGCCATTCATGCGAACATGGGACTCGAGACGGCCGAGACGGCGCAGATCTACCGTACGCTCGGGGGCGCGCGGCTGGCCCAGGAGGATCTCGATGCCGCGGAGGAGGACTTCGATCGCGCGCTCGCGATCGCCCGCGCTGCCGAGGGTGCTGAGAGCGACAGCGTGCTGGCGATTCTGAACCAGCGCGGCCAGATTCTCTATCGTCGCGGCCAGTTTGAAGAAGTCGCCGCCACGCTCCGTGAAGTCATCCGCATCTTTGCCGCCCGTTACGGCGAGTCCAGCCGCGAGCTGCAATCCGCCCGCGGGAACCTCGGTATGGTGCTGATGCAAAGCGGGGCGCGGGATGAAGCTGACCAACTCCTGACCGGTGCACACGACTGGTTCTTGCGGGAGGACGGCCCGGCGTCGTCGATGGTGCTGGCGCTGCTCGATGGCCGGGCGAGCATCGCCGTCGAGCGCGGCGATTTCGACCAGGCCGTCGCCTTGTCGCGCGAAGCGCTCGAGCGCTGCCGGGAGCACTTCGGTCCCCGGCACCCAGAGGTCGCCGACACGCTGTTCATGTACGGCACGCGGCTCGCGAGCGGGTTCCGGACAGCCGATGCCGAGCCCGTCTTCCGCGAAGCGGTCTCGATCCGCGAAGAGCACTTCGGTCCGGACAGCTTGCCGGTCGCGGAGGTCCTCGGCCGCTTGGGCCCGGTGCTGAGCGATCTGCACCGGATTGACGAGGCGCTCGCCGTGCAGGAGCGTGCGCTGTCCATTTATCGTCAGCACGAAGACGCCAGTGCGATTCGCTTCGGTTGGACGCTGCATGGCTACGCCCTGACGCTGCTCGATGCGCGCCGCTTCGCCGAAGCCCGCGTAGCCGAAGAGGAGGCGATCGCCCTGCTGTCGGAACCGTACAGCGCGGACTCGAGCCAGGTCCTGATCCTGCGGGGCACGCTGGCCTTCATCGACCAGTCGGCGGGTGATTTCCGCGCCGCGCGCGCCGCGCATCAGGAGGTCGTCGCCGCGCGCCAGGACCTGCTGGGCCCCGATCATCCCGATACAGTGCTGTCGCAGTTGTGCGTCGCCGAATGCGAGTTCGGGCTTGGCGACATTCGCATCGCCTTACAGCAATTGGAGGCCGTCGTGCCGCGTGCAGCGCACGCCTACGGCGCCGACAGCGCGATGGGGGCGGGGGCGCGCGCGTGGCTGGCCCTCGCCCGACTCCAGGACGGCGCCGCTTGTGCTGCGCGCCCACCTGCAGAGGCTGCCTACCGCTTTTACCACGACGCCGCGACCGCGACGGCCGTCGAGCGAGTCTACGCCGCCGCGCTGGTTGCCGCCGCCGCTCATGAGCCGGGTGCCGGCGACGTCCCGGCCGTGCAAGCGCTGCTCGTGCAACGGCCCGCGATACTTGCCGCCGCGTCCGAGCCAAATGCAGGCGACTGGCGCCTTGGCTATGCCGCGTTCACCGCAGGTCGACTGGGCGCTGCATCCGAGGATCCGGTCGTCACGGCCGCGCTGCTTGACTATGGCGCCCGCCTGCTGGCGGACTACTTCGGACCGGACCACCCGCTGTCCCGTGCGGCTGCGGAGGCCCGCGCGACGTTCGCAACTGCGGCGGCGCCGGAGCCGTGAAGCGCGCCGGCCGCAGCGGTCGCGCCAGTTGTGGCCACGAGGTTGCGGCTTGACGCTGGCCGTGATTTGCGAAGTGCGGGACGTGATTGGCTCGTTCCAAGGCGAGTCGCCGCTGCTGCGGAACGTGGCCCGCGCGCCGTCGCCGAGGACCGCGCCCGCCGCACCCGTGCCGTGAGCATCCGCCTGGAGTACGTACGCACTATTGAAACGCGTCACCCCGGTCGGCACCGTTCCAGCGAACCATCGAGTCCGTGTTGAAGTTTCCGTACTCGGGCTCCTCGAAGCCGGGCCAGGTGGGCACACGGGTCGGCCCCTGTACGGTCAGGACGAAGGGAGGCGCCGCCAGGTGGAAATTCGGATCCGGGATGGTCAGGCGGGAATCTGGGTGTGCATCGCTGGTACGGGCGCTGCACCGTGCAGCGATATGGTATTGCGCGGCCCTCCGCCGGGCGGAGGTTTGATCAGAACGGCCGCGATCACAGCCGGTCGCTCGTAGACCGACGCCGCAACGCGCAGATTGAATGCCGATAGGGCGTCGCAGCGAACGAGGCGGTCAAAGCTGACCGACCCACTCCTGACCCACTGCCCCGAAAAACGCCGTTCCTGGAGTGTGTCTTGGAAGCCAACGAATAGGGCCCAAGCTCGTAAGCTCAGGCCCTTTAATCACTTCGGGTCAAAAGCGGGCGATGGGATTCGAACCCACGACGTCCAGCTTGGGAAAAGCCCCGAGCGAGCTTGCCCCGTTCGCTGCAAGCCTTCGATTTGCAGTAGTTTAGCGGCGGTTCCGCGATTCGCAACGCTTCGCATTCGACTGCGTTTTTTCGCGTCTGGCGGTGGTACTCGCGGCGGATAGTGGTACGTACCAGGGGGCTTGACGCCTTTTGGTGCGACTGGGCGAGCAACAAATGCGAACGGATGGCGAGCCAGTTCGCCATCCGTTCAGAGCACAATCGGTCAACGGATACATCGATAGGTCGCTGTGGCATGCATTCCTCCTGAGACATGCGTACCAAGCTCTCCCCAGGTCATTTGACTGCACGTGGTTCCCCCCGCGGCCGGAACGACGACGTTCGCTTGCCCTTGGTTAGAAATAACAACGGGTGGTAAGTCGAGCCATTCCCAGTCGTCTCCGCTGAGGTTGACTAGTCCGGTCGGCGGGCTATCACATGCGACGAGATATTCGGCCGGACTCGGCAAACGCTTGCCGTCAACAGCACAGTTTTGCCGAGCAATTTCCCAGTACACTGCCGAACCACGATCATCCTTCTCCATGCAAAAACCAAGATCTCCGCCACCCACTGAGATGAACACCTCAGTCGAGCTATCACAATTGTCGACATGTGGTGAATTCAGGCCCGCGTTGTGTGCCCATGCGTCCCACATATCCGCCTTAGCATGTCCAGCAAGACCGATCATAACTGCAGCAACTCCGATCACGACACGAAACCCGTTCATAGTGCCTCCGCAAACAAGTACCGTTGTTATTCGAAGCGACAAGCGCGCTTCAGCATAAGGACACCGCATCGGTACCGCGTCGAAAGCAGATGCGTCAAGAGTGGTTTGGTTAGCGGTGGACTAAATCCACGGAAGCAAATGCTGAGGTATATCGAGCCCCGCGAAAGGAACGTCAGGAGAGATGTTCCAGCCGTTGAGATTGCGCTGAACTGCCCAAAAGCCCTCCCACTCGGCGACGTTTCCAAAGATCTCCCCTACAGCAACGGTTACCCCCGCATGCAAATAGACACCAGAACGGCGGTCGGGAACATAGTCACGGTTCCCGTTGCCACGCGCTTCAAGTCTATCAACTGATGACAGCTGCGCTTCGAGATCGTCCCCGCAAAGATAGCCTCCGAGACGAACAAGTCGCAATGAATGCGTCAAGTCATGACGGACGTCGTCGTAAAAATGGCTGGCATCGACATAGACGATATCAAATGACTCGGCCGGAAAACGAGAAAGCAGTTCGGCCGTGGTCCCTCGAAGCGGCAAAATGATGTCGTCATGGCCTGACGCGGAGACATTGTGAAGAAATAACGTGAAAATGTCGCCTGTCTTTGAAGCGTCATGCATTTCTTGATAGACAGGCACCGTACCCATCTCGGCTGGATTGAAGAAAGGAGCCCACGAATCCACACACACAATCGTCCCGCCTCGCTGGCAGAAGCGCTTGATGGAGGAAGCCCATGTAATCGCCGATGCGCCAGCCCAACTTCCTAGCTCAAGCACCCGAAGTGGACGATCAGAAGTCGCGGAAGCAAGAGCGCGAACGGCAGCTTGCATGTATATATGTCGGCGGGCGCTCCCTTGCCGAGCAGCGAGGTGAGTTCCAAAGTAGGGCCGGTTGGCCTTGAGACAATCAGTGTATTGGAGAAGCGCGTCGCTACTCATACGTCCATCTGGTGATCCGAGTTAAAACTGCAGCGCGATCTTATGTCGTTGGCGACTCAGGGACAACACGAAAGATCGAGAATAACCTGTAGAGCGATAAGGCGTGGCGCAGGCACCCCTTTGCCACTAGAGAGAGCTGTGCTGTCGCATTATGATACAACTCGGAGGCGCCGGTGCGTCAGTTGGAGAAGCAGGTGTCCACTGTCGAATCGCCCAACCTTTCGACCGGGGCAACTCCTCTTCACTCGCCTTTGCATATCGTCTGTTTCAACATAGAGGGGCAGATGCAAGCGCTGTCGGCTCTTCGGTGGCAGAAACTCCTTCCTCGACGGCCAGAAGGCGGCATGCTCGTCAGATGACGCGGCGCAAATCACTTACGACGGCGCTTCGGATCTGCATCGGGATCGGGTCCAGCCAGCCGCCTTATTCCCATCTCGGGATTCACCTCGCAGCCTCGGCACCATAAACAGAACTCGGCCACGTCGATACGCCGCTCTGCGTTTTCGCATTTGAAAACCCAGGACTGCGGTTTGCCAACAGCGTCCGCAAGCTCCCGGGTGGTTAGGCCAGCTTCCTCGCGCATCGCGCGGAGAAGCGGGGGCACGGGCCGGTAAAGATCTGAATGTAAAGCTCGGCTTCGCATGCCGAGAGTTCACAGGAGGCGACGCTTGAAACCATCATGGGTTCACGCTACGCTTTATTTTCAATGGTTTGCGCCGCTTGCGGGCATGCCCTGGGCTTTCCGGCGACCGCGGCCCCAGGGTCGGAGCGGCCGCACGGGAAGGTAGCTTTGGACGCCTTGTTAGGGTACTGTTCTGGCTCGACCATCCTTGAACATTTCGGGCTCGGGCAGAAGGGACGTACTGACTCTCAGTAGGCGAAGCCCCTTGCTTTGCTCGCTGAGAGCCAAGTCAAGCACAAAGGTCTTTTGTGCTCCTCACCTTTTCTTTGTGGCACCGGGTAGTTGGCAGTGGAGAGCTGGGTTCAGCCCTGCATTGCCTGCTACGGGGTGTTCCTGCAGAGGCATAACAAGGTCGAGAGAGCCATCGCGGTTTTCTCAGTACGACAAGGAGCGTGTCAGATGATGAAGTGCATCATGCTTTTGGCCGCCATGATGGTGGTCACCGCTGTCGCGCCCGCGAGGGCCGACGTGATCTACGGGGGGACTTGTTTCCCCGATGTCTCGCATACCAACGGGCAGCCGGGAATGACTGCTACGCATGAGTTTGAGCTCTGGGATTTGGTGGGAACGCGTATCTCCCTCCATCAGGACATGATGATCACTGGCTTCAACGCTGTCGCGATCACGGATGTTCCCTTCGAGAGCGTGGTGCCGCGGATCAACATCTACGCGGCGAGCGGCGGAACGAGTCGTGAGCAAATGTTCGCGAACAGCCCACTCGTCGGCAACGTCTTTAGCGGGACGATGTCGATGGGCACGCCGGTTCCGTTCGGCCAGAGCATGGAGGGGTTCCAGAGTTACTACATCAACTTTAGCTTTACCCCCTTCACGCTTCCGGCTGGGGACTACATCTTGTCCTCATACGTTGACCTGGTCGGAGGGTCATGGGCTTGGGTCCAGACCGACCAGAACCTTGGGTCAGCGATTGAAGTGTGGAGTGGAGAACCCGGGAACTACTACGACTATTCAAGCTTCGGCCCTCCATACACGACAGGGAGTGCCGGAGTGGATCTCATCGGCACCCCGATTCCCGAACCGGCTTCGATTTGCCTGCTTTCGGCCGGAAGTCTGCTTGCGACGAAAAGACTGCGTCGCGAAGTCACGACTGCCAAGCGCTGCACTGTGCGATAGTTGCGAAGTCGTTCAACGTCTCGGAACTCTTGCTATGTACTATGTCAGACTTGGAGCTTCTGCGTGCCCGGGGAAGCCTCACTCGGCTTAGTGCTGAGTGAGGCTTCCCTTTCACCTTTTGAAGGTTTGTGCTTGCTTGGTTCTTCCCTCTCAATGCTGAAAATTACTTGACATCATTTATGAGGATGCATCCTGGGCCGATTGTGCGCGACCACGAGGCATGCCTGAGACTACCAGAAAAAGTGGGGAGTTCCTGTAGCGAACTGCTTACACCGCCCGGTTTCTGGGTCAAAGTAGCCAGTTACATCCCACCTCTGTTTCACCACTCTACACCAGTTCAGCTTCATCGCGTTCTGAAGAGGCTCAAACGTCGGCACCGCCACGCAAATGAGCAGTACTATGATTAGTACTGCCTCCAATAGGCCTGCGCCCTTCTCGTTTCGGAACGTCATCGCATGCTCTCACTTGCATTCCCGATACGCGACAGTCCTTCGACGGCGACGATCCCTTGACCGATCCCCAATAGCGCCAGCACAAGCGGCATCCGCAGGGCAATCACGATGCAGACAAACAGGAGGGTATCGATCGCATCATCTCCATAAAGCAGCACGAGCTGCCTTGGCATTGCGCCTATCGCGAGAGTAAAGATTTCGCGAAACGCCTCTTCTGCCGCAGCGAACGCCCTGTTCAACCCGACAGCATGCCGCATGATGGGGAGCTCAATCCCTTGATCACGCATTGAGGAGCGATTCAAGAACGATCCCTGAAGGCCGACGAGTTGCAGTTCATGGTTGTCTCGACGAACCGTAAACGGAATGGCTTCCGCTCCGGGCTTCGATAACACGAGCGCGAGTTCGTCCCAACCGCTTGCGGCCTTGCCGTCAATGGTGACGAGCACGTCCCCTGCCCTCAGTCCCGCAGCCGCTGCCGGGGAGTCTTGAAGGATGGCTGAGGCGGGAGCATTGACTACTATGCAGCCGACTCCATAGATCATGAACGCGCTTGCCGTCGCGACGAAGGCAGACGTGACAAAAAAGCTGCTTTGAAAGAGCCATTGGCGAATTAGCGAAGGAAATAATGACGCGCCGCGAGTGGAGCTGGATGGCTGTAGAGCGGCCAAGAGACGCCATAGGGCTGTGCAGCCAATCGCCGCAGCAAGGAGGGACAATCCATACATACAGGCTCCGCTATACTTGTGCTCGTTCCATACAGTGTATCGGCGGCATGCCTGCGGGCTTGAGCGTCCGTACAAAGGGTTCTTCAGAACCAAGGTTTTTCGTACGTGAGCTTCCCGAGAGACAACAGTAGGATGTCTCAAAGTGAGACAGTCGTCAGGGAGCGGATGCGTGGACGACAGCGATCTGTCGCATTTTGTTACAGTCGCAGAGCCCGCAAGGATGGGTTAGGCCAGGTCGCCTTTTCATCTCCGTTGTCAAGATCGCCAGCGAGGCCGTTTCGAGCGACATTCTAATCCGCTCGCGAATCTGCAAACGCTCTTCCGTGTCGTCGGCTTCAACAGGGCCCGACTGATTCAACGTCAGTGCTTGATGTTGTTCGACAGCGCTGATTTCTGAAATCCGAATGCGGGCTCGCGCATTCTCCTCCTCAGCCTGCGAGATGTACCCGAAGAGCCCGCGCCGGATCACGGCGACAAAGAGCCCAGGTGGATTATTCGTTCCCTTGCTTTTCGCGTGTTCTGCGGCCGCGAAGAACTTCAGTCGCTCGGCTTCAGAGTTTCCGACGAGGCCCTCCTGGCGTGCTTGTTGATGAAGCACCATGAGTCGCTTGGGGTCTTGAAGGTCGCACATGAGCACACGCGAAAGCGACGGGCTTCCTTCCGTTCGCTTGCGAACACCATGCGGCCGGGCCGTGCCGGGTTTCTGGTTTTTAGATCTCGGAAGAGAGATTCCTGTTCTTCTAGGGGGTGGTGCTGCGGTTGTGGAAAGGGGCTTCGGGGGTGGTGGGTTCCGGTCCGCCTGGACTGGTGCTCCCCACGCGAGATTGAACCGCATGGGCACGCCGAACCGGTTGAGCTTTGTCTGCGGTGCGGCGTCGCGGATAAGAATGCCGAGTCGCTCCAACTCCTGACGAGCGGCCTTCACGTTGCGAGCATCGACTTTAAGCCGGTCCGCGATCCAAGTCGCCTTGCAGAGCCCCGACGGTGAGCATGAGCCTTTGCGGTAGTACATGCAGCGGAGCAAATGTCCGATCGCCGTCGCGACGAGTACTGGCCTCCCCTCGCCGACTAGGAACCGCAGCAGCCTTCTTGGAACCGGAATCTTCCGGCGGTGATTTTGGACGCGTGCTGCGAACTGCTGCGCGTCTGCCGAGAGATCGTCGAAGCCTCGCGGGTGCCGGATGGCCGTTTCGCTCCAGACAAGCAGCGTGGCGCGCTCCAACCGACGAATCGATGCACGAACGTGCTCCGCGGCCATGCCGTTTAGAAGCGAGGAAATCTCGGCCACCTGAAATCGGGGCGACCTCCCCTTGCCTATCCCGCAACGCCGCGCAGCAAGCTCATGTGTTGCGAGCCACACGCGGAAGTCGCGGAACTCGATACTGCCGCGCTTGTACGCCCACCAAGTGCCAAGCAAACCGGCCGCTGATACGAACACGAATCCGCCGAGCGGGACACCGCATCCATCGTTCATGAATCCCCCTGTCAGCGGACACACGTCACCTGTCCGCATGGCGTTCGGGGCGAATGCGACCTGAGCACGGGATACACGTATCCCGTGTGACGCAGAGATTTGGCTTTGACAGTTTTGGGATTCTTGCGCTAGGCTTGACGCTGTGAGGCGGTCTGACTAGCTCGGACCCAAATCAAAGTCTCTGTCACGAAAGAGCGACCCTGGCCGGTCGCTTTTTTCGTTTCAGGGCTATGCGCCCTGCCCCGAAAGTTACATACGAGTTACCCTTACATGGCGCCCGCAATCAAGCCTGCGAGCCTATTCGTGCACAGAGTAGATCGCCGTTTGCTGATCGGCCAAGCTACTATCTTCAGCAACTTGCAACACATTGTCGCGTTGTCGCGAGAACGCGATCTTTTCGCTGGCGACATTGTCGCGAAGTCGCGTGGTCGCGAAGTCGCGAGGACGGCTCGTCGCGATAACGGATGGTCGCGAGAACGAGTTGTCGCGAGCACGCGATGTGGCGAAGTCGCTTTGACGCGATATCGCGTTGTCGCGTGGGAATTTTCCATCTTGTGACAATCGTTTGGCTCCTTCATCCTCACAGCAAGCGTCAACGCGAGCAGGCGATGTCGCGAAATCGCGTTAACGGCTTCACGCGATAACGCGTTGAGGCGGTTTCGTAAGATGGGGGTGAAATGGAAGATGTGACGAACGGAGCGGGGAAGCGAGCCCAGATAATTGCAGTCGGCAATCAGAAGGGCGGCGTCGGAAAAACAACAAACACCGTTCATATCGCTGCTGCCCTGGGCGAACGCGGTCGAAAGTGTCTCATCATCGACCTCGACCCGAATGACACGGCGACACGCCACCTGGGCATGGAAGGGGAAGCGTACCTTGGATCATACGAGCTTCTGACGGGCGACGAGCCCGCAGACGTGCTCGCCATAACGGAAGCGGACGAGGGGTTTGAGTTCCCGAAAGGCGTTCACCTCATCACGTCGCGGCGCAAGCTCGAAACGATCGACGATGTGCTGCCAGAAAAGCACGGGAAGTTCTTCTCAGTACGGGACATCCTGTTTGACCCGCTGAAAACGGTGCTCAACCGGTACGACTACATCCTGCTCGACACTGCCCCGAACTCGAAGATCCCTACCAAGGCCGCGTATCTCGTGGCGGACTGGTTCATTCTTACGGCGATGCCGGAGCCGTTCGCAGTGACCGGCCTCACCGACGCTCTTCGCGATATTCAAGACGCACAGAAGAAGCTGAACCCGAATCTGAGACTGCTCGGCGTCATCATCGCGGGCGTCGATCGGCGAACAAATCTCTCGAACTCGCTCACGGAGTATGTGCAGACGGCGTTCACAACTCCGGACGGTGAGTCAGCCAAGTTCAGAACGATCATCAGTCGCTCAACCGTCATTCCGAGCGCCCAGAAAAGTGGGAAGACGGTCTTTCAGACTCATCCGGATCATGCGGTCACCGATCAGTATCGAGCGCTCGCGACCGAAATCGAAGAGCGAATCGCACGATTGACCGCGAATGCGACGAATCCGAACACGGAAGCTGTCATCGGTGAGGTGGCGAATGGTTAAGCGAACCGACGAAAAGCCATTCCGGCCACTCGAAACATCACTCGTGCAAGCGGTGATGCAGGGGAGCGCAGCGGTAAAATCTGAGCCAGTCGTGGAGCAGGAGCCGGAAGTGGAAGTCGATCCTCCGCGTCAACTGGCGGCAGGTGAGGGGACCGAGGCGAATCGACCTGTTCACGATATTCGGCCGCCGGCGCCGCGGCGCGTGCAGCGCACCACACCTTCGCCGGTCTCACCGCTTGCTGAACGAATGGAGCGGGAGAAGCGAGTGTTGCTTACGCCAACAGAGGAACGAGCGCTGGAGCGTGTCGTCGCGAATATCGGTGCGGAGCTTGGCACCTCGCTGAAGTTGAGCCACGTCCTGCGTTCCTGCATTCGGCTCGTAATCAACGCGGAGCACGAGCTTGTCGAGCGTGCCCGTGCAACGGGCCGCGTTGTCCGGCCGCCAAACGGCGACCTTCACGCGATCGAAGCTTTCGAAAAGGTCATTGCCGGAGTCCTGCAAACCGGAATCCGAGGCTCCCGTCCAGTCCGGTAGTCGTTATCGCGATATAGCGATTTCTCCCGCCAAGGCGTCCCTCAATGCGTTGACAGGCGGCCCGCACGGGCGTCGCGTGCCCGCGTCGGGCCCGAGTTGGCCTGCCTCGCGGCAGTCCGCCGAGATACTGACCGGAAAATTCGATTTGACATTCTGACGCCAATCGGCGATACTGTCTTTACAATGTAAACACCCGGCCCAAGGCTGAGGATGGTACGCCATGGCAGAAAACGAAACTCTCGATCTGGGGGACCGGCGAAATCGCCGGTGGCGCCACCTCTGTGATCGGGTGCTAAAAGGCGCAACGCCGGAGGAAGCCGCTGAGTGCCTAGCGGGATGCGTGGTCGGAACACTGAAGTGCATCCTGCGGAAGGACCCACTTCGCGGGGGCCCGCAATACCCGCTCGCCGACATGCTCGACGCGCTGCAGACAGGTCCCCGCGAGGTCCGTGATGTTCTCGCTCGCTGCCAAGGCCACCAGTACGCGCACCTGCTTGCAGAGGAGCCTTGTGGCCTGCCGCCCGAGACGACGTTAAGGAATCACTGTCAGCGTATCGGCGACAACTTCTTCGATCAGATTGAGTTGGAGGCAGTTCCAGGCCGTTTCTCGACGTTCTCGTCCGCCAAGGCATTCAGAGCGGATGTCGAGCGACTCACTGCTCCGAGGTTCGCGGAGGCTGCGCGGCAGATTGTGGCGGACCCGACAAGGCCACCTCGCAGCGCACCGCGAACGAAAGCTGAACGCAAAACACTTCAGCACTCACTGCTGCGTGAATCGCTCCTATCGCGGCCAAGGGCGAGCTTATGAACGGTCTCACGTACGAAGTTATTCAGCCGGGCGCTGCAAGCGATGCGGTATTGCCCGAAAAGCACTACCGGCTCAGAACGGAAGACCTCTTTGGACCACTATGTGCTGAGGGACCTCCACGAGTGAGCGACCTACTCGCGATTGCGGCTGGAGTGTATGCGATTGACCGGGTCGTTCGAAGGAATTATCAGAACTCGATCCGAGGGCCCGCGCGGGTGATTAACGTTCGTGCACGGGTTTCCGAACCAGACTTCTGGACGACGCAGAGCCGTGCGCTCCAAGAGATCCTCTTCACGTTGAGCGGTGACGAATGGACTTTTCGATTTGAGCAAGGCGAATGCCGCCCATGGCAATCTTCACTGCTGGAAGCGCGTGACATCGTATGCTTATATAGCGGCGGGCTTGACTCCTTGGCAGGACTGGCCAGTCGCCTCGCCGATACTTCTCACCGCGTTACGTCTGTCACGGTGCTTCATGTCGGCCGCCAGCGCGACCGTGTTGAGCGTCACATAGCGGGACTCAACAGCCATTTCGGCCGTCGAGTATTCCCTCTGTTCGCGCGCTTGGCGCTCATCAAGCCGCCGCAACTCGATGAGCAGGAACAATCACAGCGTTGCCGGGGTTTCATGTTTGCGGCTGTGGGCGTTGCGGCTGCGGCCGCCTTAGGTGCAGAGCGTATCGAAGTATATGAAAACGGAATTGGATCGCTAAACGTACCGCTAATGCAAGGGATGTCCGTGGGGGGGCGGACGACAAAGGGATGCCATCCTCGGTTTATGTCGCTGATGAGTGCACTGGGTTCGGCTGTCATAGATCGTGCGATGAGCTTTGAATTGCCACATTCGCATTGCACAAAGGGTGAGCTGGTTTCCGCACTCAGACACCCTGATTTGCAGAGGCTGGCGGTCAGTAGCTTCAGTTGCATTCACACCTCGCCTCGTGTGAGCGGCAGGCTGAAGCACTGCGGCATCTGCGCAGCGTGCATTGGGCGTAGGCAAGCGTTCCTGGCGGCTGGAGTTGCAGACGACGCGGTGAGCTACAACGCCGATCTGCTAGATCCTAGGATAATGAACACACTAAGCGCGAGCGACGTGGCATTTCTCAAGGCCACGCTGATGCAGGTCGCGCTGCTCCGTGAGGCAGGAGAGACTCTCCCTTTAGCTATCGAGCGGTACTTCCGTTCCAGCGACGTACCGCGGCATGCTGAGTCCGGATGGGCGGAGCAGACTGAACTCTTGCATCGATACCGCCACGAATGGGAACGAATCGCATTGGATGCCGCGGAACGGGGCGTTAGCTGGTCGAACTGGCTCAATGTTGAGCGTGAGGAGATGCTGTCATGAAAGGCGCAGAAAGGCTCGACCCGCAGTTACTGGGGAAACGGCTGCTGCTTGCGAGAAAGCGGCGTGGCCTGACCCAGGACGCGGTGGCTCAGGAACTGGGCCTGAGCCGACCTACGATCATAGCGGTAGAGAAGGGACAACGAGTTCCGACGAGCGAAGAGCTTGTGAAGCTGGCTAAACTCTATGGTCGCTCCGTTCATGAGTTCGTCCGTCCCGACATGCCCGCTGTCGAGCTCCAACCACACCTTCGGGCGCTTATTACGGCGAAACCGGAAGAGGCAGCGGAGCTGGAACCTGCGCTCGACGAGCTTGAGAAACTCGCTTCCGACTACCGTGGTCTTGAGCGAATGATGAAAGCGCCACTCCTTGCGAACTACCCGCCGGAGATTCCAATTCCGACGCGAGGTAGCATCGAAGAATGGGCGGAAGACGCAGTTGTTCGCGAACGCTCGCGCCTCGGACTTGGGGATCAGCCGGTCTTAGCATTGCGTGACTTGCTGGAGGCAGAAGTCGGTCTGCGTATTTTCTACTGGCCGCTGCCTTCGAGTATTTCAGGGATTTACGCATACTCTGCCGAGAGTGGACCGTGTCTTCTCGTCAACAGAAAGCACCCGCCGGAGCGGCGAAGGGCAACGATTGCGCACGAGTATGGACACTTTCTGACCGAGCGATACAAACCAGGCGTTGATTACCTCCATGGGGCCGCCCGGAAGCCGATTTCGGAGCGTTTCGTCGAGGCATTCGGCATGGCCTTTTTGATGCCGCGCACCGGTGTGCGTCGTTATGTAGCGGAGATAATCCGAAGCTCCGCTGACTTTCAAGTTGCCGACCTCTGTCGCGTAGCGCAGTACTTCTTTGTTTCCGTTCAGGCAATGGCGCTTCGTCTCGAACAGCTCAAGCTCATCAACGAGGGCTCGTATGAGTTCCTTCTGGAACGAGGCTTCAAGCCTCACTCAGCCCGCTCCGAGCTCGCGCTCGAAGAGCGGAGCGAGTCCGACAGTCCGTTTCCGACGAGGTATCTAGTATTGGCCCTTCGAGCATTCGACGAAGAATTGGTCAGCGAGGGTCAACTGGCTCGCTTCTTAAGGACCGATCGGGTCGAGTCTCGCCGATTGGTGTCTGAATGGCGTGAGCGAGCATCAGTCGAGTGGAACGGCCAAACGGTGGAATTGCCGCTTGAGGGTTCCCTCCTCAGGAAGGAGGGATGACCGTTGCCGTCCAAGCATGTGCTTGATACGTGTTGCTTCATCAACTTCTACGCGTCCGGCCAGGCAGGCCCTTTACTAAATGCCGTCGGCGGATCTGTGGCGATTCCGGAATCAGTGAAACGGGAGGCACTCTACCTCGCGGCACCGCATCCCGACGAAAAGCCCATGCCGATCAATATTGAACAAGTAATTGCTGAACTGCGACTAGTAGTCGTGTCGCCGGAAAGCGAGCCTGAGTTCGATCTGTACGTGGAACTTGCGGCCGACCTCGATGACGGCGAGGCCATGGGGCTTGCGATCGCGAAGCAACGAGGGCTCGTCTTGATGACCGATGAGCGAAAAGCTCGCGCACGTGCTCTTGCACTCGGTGTTGACGTTCTCACTACCTGCGATGTAGTCGCCGCCTGGGCAGCGCACGCATCGGCTGAGGAAGTGGCAGAGTCCATTCGACGAATTGGCCGTTTGGCTCGATATTCTCCTGGATCGAAAGAACCACTGTACGACTGGTGGATGAAGGCCTCGTCTGCAGCGTAGCGCCATGTATGTATGGGTTCTTTCAGAGCGTGCCCATCTGTCGCGAAATGTTACAGCAGGATCACAACGAGCAAATCAACCGCATATCATCGTGCCTTTCTCAATAAACTGTGGCATCCTCCCGCGCGCGAGACAGGTGAGTCTCGTTGTTGTCGAACACGTAATCGCGTGCCTTCAACGTCACTTGATGGTCGATGCGACCCGGCAAACTCGGCTACCAACCGAGCTAAGGGGACGGAGCTAACCACCCGTCGCTGCATCGACCCGTCGAGCCGGATGCCATGAGAGTGGCTTGTCCGGTTCAATGGAGGCTGCTGGAAGTAATCCTCACTCGTGAGCGTAATCTCCAGCTTCTATCCAATCGGCTGACCCTTCGGAAGAAGGGCGACCGGGACAAACCTCAGGCGCGATGCGCGTGAGGCCGCAAGAATCGAAGTCGGTGCAAATCCCCCAGCGGGGAACGGGCCAAAGCCCTTATCGGGCAATTCGGGTGCAAGTCCCGTCAGGTTCGTTCAACGCATGCCGGCGTCGGGAGCTTCCACGGTGGTGACACCTGGAATCGGACAAGTGACTTTGTCCGGCGTCCTCGTTAAACGCGAGGCGGCGAATAGCTCAACGATGAAAGGGCCGACAAGGCCTTGCCGGTGAGCGCAGTTGTAGACGGTGCCGAACCGTGAATACAAGGCATGCCTGGGTAAGGGGGTCTTTCTGTCTTTTACCTCCTGAAATCGTCCGTTCCTTGAACGGAGCGGGCGGAAACTATGCCGCGGCGGGAGCTGCGGACATAGCGTGCCTTGCTGAGGCCAGAGCCTCTAGCGACGTGAACAACTGTGCGACGATTCTTGATAACCGGGGAAGGAGTGCGGCGGCCGGTGTGGTAACCGGTGCCTGAGACAGTCACTCAGGTGTTTCAAATGCCGCAGTCTGGGAGTGTGCCGCAAGTAGGAGACGGCGGGAGCCGTGCGGAAGCAGTGCAAGGCAGTGCTGCAGCCGTTCGAGCATCAACGGGTGGTGCCGGATGCAATGAGACGACGAAAGCGGTGACGGGTTTTAGCCATCAAGCGTGACGTTCGGACCGAGCGAGGAATCGCTCAGTGCCGGGTTCCTGACAGGAGAGGTGCTGCGGTCAAAAGAGACTTCACGGGGACGTGAGGCGTCTTCTGACAGCGGAATGACGACGGACAGTCGGGGTGTACCGACTGTCTGGCGTCGGGTTTACATCCGCAACAGCCATGTATTGCGGCGGGGCCAACTGAGAAAGACAGTCGGCGCCGCTGCCCATGAGCCGAGCGGGGAAAGGAAGGTGACAGCGAGAGGGGAGGATTTCACGCGAGGTTTGGGCCGCGGAGCCGAGCCGCCGCAAATGGCGGATGCGGGCTGCCGATGCCGCTGAAGGATTTCTCGCGGGCTTTCGGAGAATGTGCCCATGAACATTCTCCACCCCTTCGCCCGCGATGGGCGTAACCGGAGGGCGTGATGTCGTATCGTTGTGTCGCACTTAGTGAAGCCGGATTCGTACAGCAGCTAGCCGTCTCGTACCTCGGGCACGGCTACTGCTTTTACGTCACGGGACGTGTTCCCGAACGGAAAGATCCGGCGACCGTTGATGCGAAGCTTATCGACCGTTACGGCATCGGCATCTCTCGCTGGGCGCGTGCGAGGCGGAAGAAGGCAGGCCTTGCAAACATGCACTACCTCCGGCACGGACGCTTTTTCGTGCTACTCGCGACACACGGCAAACACCGCTTCTTTGAGGATGAGCCGCATTTTCGCGATGCCCGCCGCGACGCGATTCGGTTTGCGGGGTACAGCATCGCGATCAAACGCGGCATCGATGGCAAGATGCACCCGTCGGTTCGTATCCACCGTGATGAGTATCGGAAGCTCAAGGCGCACCTCCTGGAGCTTGCTCCGCACCGCTCGGTCGAGAATTTGGCTGCTGTTCTGGCGGCCGTACCATTCGAACGGTATGCACCGGTGAGACGGCAGCTCTTGAACATCTGGCGGGCCGTGAATCGGGTCCGGGAGACGGCCGGATTTGACGCGGTGCCGGTCCAAGCGCTTCAATTGAAGCGGAGAGTCGTGCATGCGTTCGCGCCAATCGGCGGTCGGATTCTGAGTGAAGCAGCGTGAGGAGAGGAAAATTGCATGAGTGACTTCGACGAAGGAAAGGCGGGCGGGGAGAGCGAACAAGGTTCCGACGAAGGGGAACAAGAGCTTCGATTCACCCGGTGCCCGAAATGCCGTTCTCTCGTGCCAGTCGTGCCCGAGGGGTGTCGGATGTGCGGCGGAATCCTTGAGTTGACCCCACAATCGGATAGCGGCAACCCTAAGGGCTAGTCAGGCGTGCTGAGGTCGTCGAGGAACTCCGACGCGGGTTCTACGCCAGCAATGAGTAGGTGATCGCGGGCGCGTGTGCAGGCCACGTAAAGTAAGTGGCGCTCGGTGTTGTAGACCACTGCCCGGCATCTTACGAAGGCAACTTCATCATAAGGCGGGCCCCGCCCAATCATGACAGAGAAGCTCCGCCTGTTCCAAGACGGTTTGCGTGGCCTTCTCCTGCTTGTCCGGCGGATAGCCGTATTTGCGGAGAATCCGCTTTACCATCGACCGGAGCTTCGCACGAACAGTCTCTTTAACCGTCCAGTCAATCGTGACATTTTGCCGAACCATTTGAACAAGCTCTCGGGCAATGAAGCGAAGTGTCTGGTCCCCGAGCACCTTTACCGCACTGTCATTGACTTCGAGTGCATCGTAGAATGCGAGCTCATCGTCGGAGAGCCCCGCCTCCTCACCGCGTTTGTTCGCTGCCCGCATTTCTTTCGCAAGGGCGATGAGTTCCTCAATCACCTGGGCGGTTTCAATCGCTCGATTCTGATAGGCTCGAATCGACCGCTCAAGCATGTCGGCAAACGACCGTGACTGAACCAAGTTCTTCTTGGAGCGGGTCTTTATTTCGTCATTCAGAAGCTTCCGAAGTAACTCGACCGCGAGGTTGCGGTGCGGAAGCTCGCGGACCTCGGCGAGAAACTCGTCAGAGAGAATGGAGATATCCGGGTTCTTAAGGCCAGCCGTCGCGAAAATATCGACAACCTCATTCGATGAGACGGCCTTCGACACAAGCTGCCGAATCGCGGCGTCCAACTCCTCCGGCGTCTTGCCGCCCCCGATGGTCGTCTTCGCCAACGCCGCTCGAACTGCCTGAAAGAAGGCAACGTCGTCGCGAATTCGAATCGCCTCGGGGTGGGGGACGGCGAGAGCGAATGCTTTGGAGAGGTCCGACACTGCCTTCAGGAATCGAACCTTCCCGTCGTTCTGTTCAAGGATGTGCTCCTGAGCCGGCGGCAGCATTCGCAATCGGTCGGCGGGTGTTCCCGTCGTCCAATTCGCCCAACTGAACCCGTGGAACATGTCGCAGCAGATTTCGTATTTCTCCAGCATCACGGCGACAGCCTCTTGCTGGTCGATAGCGGTGTCGCCCTTGCCGCCGCTCTCCGTGTAATCGCGAAGAGCACGCTTCAACTGGTCGGCAAGTCCAAGGTAGTCGACGACAAGTCCACCGGGCTTGTCGCGGAATACGCGGTTGACCCGGGCAATCGCCTGCATCAATCCGTGGCCTCGCATCGGCTTATCCACGTACATTGTGTGAAGGCATGGAGCATCGAAGCCGGTGAGCCACATATCGCGGACGATGACGACTTTCAGCGGGTCGGCCGCGTTTTTGAACCGCTTGCCAAGTGCTTCCCGTCGCGGCTTATTGCGAATGTGGTCCTGCCAGTCGAGCGGGTCGGTGGCCGAGCCGGTCATTACGATTTTGATGGCTCCCTTGTCATCTGCCGCGTCATGCCATTCTGGGCGAAGTTTCACGATGGCGTTGTACAGGTCAACGCAGATTCGGCGGCTCATGCAGACAATGAGTGCCTTTCCGTCGATGCCGATGTGCACCCGCATCGCTTCGCAGCGTCGGTCGAAGTGCTCGATAAGGTCACTCGCAATAAGGTTGATTCGCCTCTCGGCCCCAACGATGGCCTCCAATGCGGCCCACTTCGTCTTGAGCTTCTCTTTCTTGGCCTCCTCCTCGCCCTCCGTCACTTCCTCGAAGCCTTCGTCAAGGTGCGGCTTCTCCGCCTCGCTCAACTCAAGCTTCGCAAGCCGACTCTCGTAGTAGATGGGAACCGTCGCTCCGTCCTGAACGGCCCGTTGAATGTCATAGATGCTGATGTAGTCACCGAACACGGCCCGTGTGTTCTTATCGGTGAGCTCAATCGGCGTACCCGTGAAGCCGATGAACGACGCCTTCGGCATTGCGTCACGAATGTGGCGAGCGAAGCCGTCGATGAAATCGTATTGGCTGCGGTGGGCTTCGTCGGCGATGACGATGATGTTTCGGCGGTCGGAAAGCTGCGGATAGGTGTCGCCCTTCTCCTCGGGGAAGAACTTCTGAATCGTGGTGAAGACCACCCCCCCGGCCGCAACGGAGAGAAGCGAGCGAAGGTCGGTTCGGTCCTTCGCCTGCACAGGCTTCTGCCTGAGCAATTCATGGCAACGTGCGAACGTGCCGAAGAGTTGGTCGTCGAGGTCGTTTCGGTCCGTGAGCACAACGAGCGTCGGATTCTGCATCGCCGGATGGAGAATCACGCGGCCGGCGTAGAACGCCATCGTGAGGCTCTTACCCGAACCTTGCGTGTGCCAAACGACACCGCACCGCTTATCGCCCTTCGGTCCTGCTGCTTCGGTCGTGGCGGCAACCGCACGATTGACCGCATGGAACTGGTGGTATCCGGCTAGCTTTTTGCTCACTGTCCCGTCGGCCTCTTCCTCAAAAACGATGAAGTGCCGCACGAAGTCGAGAAATCGCCGCTTGTCGAACAAGCCCTGAATCAGAACTTCGAGTTGTGGAACGCTCGTCGGTGCGAGTTCCTCCCCCTCAATCGTCTTCCACGGCATGAATCGCTCGCGATTCGCCGTGAGCGAACCAACGCGAGCATCCAAGCCGTCCGAAACCACGAGCACGGCGTTGTACGCACAGATTGCGGTAATCTGAAGCTTGTACGTCTGAAGCTGGTTGAACGCCGTCCAGACCGTCGCGTTCTCATCGGCGGGGTTCTTTAGCTCGATGATTCCGAGCGGAAGGCCGTTCACGAACACAACCACGTCGGGGCGGCGGTTGTGCTGTCCCTCGACCACCGTGAATTGGTTCACAACGAGGAAATCGTTGTTGTCCGGCTCATCGAAATCAATAAGCCGCACGCGGTCGCCCGCGATGGAACCGTCTTCCCTCGCGTACTCAACCTCGACGCCGTCCACGAGCATGCGATGAAAGGCTCGATTGTTCGCAATAAGGGTAGGGGATTCCAGTCGTAGCACTTTCCGCACGGCCTCGTCCTGGGCTTGCGGAGGCACCGCGGGATTGAGCAGAGCCACAGCATCGCGAAGCCTGCGAACCAGCACGACTTGGTCGTATGTTTCCCGCTCTGCCCCGACCTCCTCGGGGGCGATGTCGGGGCCGGGTTGAAATCCGTATCCGAGCGATTGAAACCAACCGAGAGCGGCCAGCTCCACCTCTTGTTCGACGTAGTTCCGTGCTTTATCAAAGAGTCGCGACGGCTCCCTCCGGTCGTGGTCTTCGCGGCTCAGCATTCGTGGCGACCCCATTTTCTTTACGAAGACCTCTAGTCCTTCCCACGCCTTAGGAACCTCCGCTCGCACCCGCTTCGGCTCAACCGAGGAATAAACAACCAAGCACTCCCGCCCGTTCTCCTTGCCAACGCCCACTGTCGTGAGCCAAGGCCGGCCACGCAGATGCGTGCTGAGCGATTTTGCGGCCGTCTGGGCATCCATTGGTTACACGCCATGTCCATTAACAAGAGTGAGCCCACCTAATTGTTGGAGCACTCGGTCAATCGGAGCGACCCAGCCGTATTCTCCGTTGGGGCTGGCGGCAAACAGCAAGCCTATTGCGGCGGTCTCGTCGTCAAGGATTACGAGACTTCCGGAATCCCCTGGCAGAGCAAACACACCACCGCCAAGGGCTTTAACGGTCCACACGTCAGACACCCACACCGTCGCATTAAAGTGACGTGCCTTGTATGGGATTGGCGTCGGCGTGGGAATCAACGCCTCGACGGTTCCGCTCGTGAACGCGGTAGTCCTGCCGATTTTCTTCACTTGCTGGCCGGCAACCGGTGCCGCGGCAACGGTCGGCGTGTCGTATCCTGTTGTCGCGTCTCCCTGCCAGGACGAGACAAGGTTGGGGTCAATGACCTTAGCCAGTGCTGCATCTTCTCGAACAGCCTGCACAAGAAACGGGTCGCCGCTTCGTAGCTCGACAATTCGTGCGTGCCGCCCAATCTCAGTTGGAGCCCTCACACCTGGGCGGGCGTCCGGACCGCTGGGGGACATGATGGGCATATCCACCGGAATGTGATTGCATGCGGAAAAAACGTGATTATTTGAGAGCAGGTACCGCTGTGCCGCCGCGTCAAGCACAATCGCACCGAGCGTGCCCGAGTATTGCTCTCCAGCCGGAGCGCAGGAGCTTCCACAGGCAATTCGCCCTGCCCGCTGAAAGACATGTCCGGCATGTGTTGCAGAAATTGCAGCCTCGGGCCGAACATAGAGCTTACCCATCCGTTCAACATTGATTGGTATGCCATCAACGTCATCTGGCAGGGCGTCGAACGCCTTTTTTGAGCCCTTTGTTACGTAAATGAACACCTCGCCCACATCGTCGTCGCCTGCGTATCCTATCGACTGAATAGACAAACCCTCGAAGCCTGCCTCCTCCGGAATGTCTACCTGCTGCGTTACCGCAGGGGCGATGCCTTCTGCCGCCCGTTGTTGCAGTGGGAAGGCAGCCGATACATACCTGCCTTCACGGAGAAACTTCTCAGCTAACGCGACGGCCAAGTCCCGGGCTCCTGCCATCAGAACACCTCGTTGGTATGGTTGATGCGAATCTCGCCGGAAAGTAGCTTTGGCAGCAAGGCGTCGCGAATCGCCGCGAGCGTTCGAGAGGAGATGGCGTTCACGGTGGCACGAGTGAAGAGCGGTTCAACCAAACGTCCGAACGCGGTGAAGACACTTTGCGGCGGATTCGCGAGCATGAATCGCGAGAGGGACTCTGACGGAACGCGTTGGCGACCGCTGGAGCCGGTCATCTTCTGGATGGCAAACTGCCGGAACCCCTCGCTCCGAGCGAGGCAATAGGCGAACACCGGCGGTATTGGGGGCTTGGGCCGCAGCACGATGAACTCAGTTGACCCCCAGGCGGTCTGACCCTCCGCCAGAAACGTGACCCAAGCGGTCTTGCCGTTCTCAAGGCACGGAGTGATTCTCGCGACCAACGTGTCGCCGTTGATGAACCGCATCCCTGAGCCGAAGGGCCTGTCAATCAACTGGTCCGGCATGTGTCCGCGGGTCGGCATGTTTGCCATATCGAGGTACGGTGCGGGTTCGTTCCTGCGAAGCGTTCGTCGTGGGTTCACGTCAATGAGTTCAGGAAGTGGAGCGGGCGTCCAACCATTCGGAATCCCGTCGCCGTCCAAGTCGGCAGGGAACAGGTCGGCGATGGGCTCGGGGAGGCCCGGGTCGCGGCCTTCGGCCTTGGCTCGGACGGGGTCGAAGTCCACGAACCACGACTTGAATATCGCTCGGGCAATTCCCTCCAGCGTCTCGTTCATCCGGCGATTCAGTTCAATCTTATCGTCTAGCGTGCCGAGCACGTGGGCGATTGCCCGCTGTTCGTCAAGAGGCGGAAGGGGTAGGCAGACCTTGCGGAGTTCGCTCTGTCGGATTCCCAAGACTGTTGTTCCTGTAGAGCGACTTCGCAGTTGGTCCTGAACGTAGCGTGATTGGAGAGTGAACTTGAGAAACGTATTGTCCAATAGGTGCGGTTGTCCTCGGAGCGTAATTAGTCGCTGAGCCAACGCAACGCGGCGACCGTCGAGCTGAGCCACCTCTCCGAGTGGAGCCTCAGTCGTCATGACCACGTCGCCTGCGTGTGGAAGCCCTCGCCGCATCCATTGGTCAAAGTCCTGTGGGGCAATGAACTCGTCTGGATTGAGGATTCGGCCTCCTTTTACGACCTTCGCTGTGATAAGCGGAATTCCGGAAGTCGTCTTCGCAGGAGATTTGCCGCGGTAATCGATAATGGCGGCCATGCACTCCTCGACGGGCCGTACTTGCCAGTCGCGAGGTAGCTCAACCACCATAACCGAGCTCCTCCAGGTTGGCTCGTATGGCGTGTTCGAGCTTTTCGGATTCGGCGAACTGGTCCCGCAAAGTTGACGTGAGTTGCTGCATCTTGTCGGCAAATGGCTCATCATCGTCCGCCATGTCCTCGGCCCCAACGTAGCGGCTCGGCGTGAGCACGAATGCGTGGGCCTCAATCTCGTCCACTGTCGCCGATTTGCAGAAGCCCGGCACGTCCTCGTACTTGCCCGCTTTCTTGTCGCCCCGCCAAGCGTGATATGTGTCTGCGATGCGGGCGATGTCTTCGTCGGCGAGTTCCCGATGCACACGGTCAATGAGCGTGCCCATCTTGCGGGCGTCGATAAAGAGCGTGTGCCTGCGGCGGTCACGGAAGCGGCCGTTCCGCTTGTCGCGGGCGAGAAACCACAGGCAGACCGGAATCTGCGTCGAATAGAAAAGCTGGCCGGGCAAGGCGACCATGCAATCGACGAGGTCGGCTTCGACAATCGTCTTGCGAATGTCACCTTCGCCGGACTGGTTGCTCGACATACTGCCGTTGGCGAGTACGAAACCCGCCAAGCCGGTCGGGGATAAGTGGTGGATGAAGTGCTGCACCCACCCGAAGTTGGCGTTGCCCGTCGGTGGCGTGCCGTACTTCCATCGCACGTCTTCGCGAAGCCGGTCGCCGCCCCAATCGCTGTCGTTGAAGGGGGGATTGGCGAGCACGTAATCAGCCTTCAGGTCCTTGTGCAAGTCGCGGTGAAAACTGTCGGCGTGCTCGGCCCCGAGATTGCCGTCGATGCCGCGAAGGGCGAGGTTCATTTTCGCCAGCCGCCACGTCGTCGGGTTCGACTCCTGGCCGTACACGCTGATGTCGCCGATGCGGCCGCCGTGGGCTTCGACGAACTTCTCGCTCTGCACGAACATGCCGCCGGAGCCGCAGCACGGGTCGTACACGCGGCCCTTGTACGGGGCGAGCATCTCGACGAGTAGCTGAACGACGCATCGCGGCGTGTAGAACTGGCCGCCCTTCTTCCCTTCGGCACTGGCGAACTCGGAGAGGAAGTACTCGTACACGCGGCCAAGGATGTCCTTGGAGCGGTTCTCGGTGTCTCCCATCGAAATCGTGCCGACGAGGTCTATCAGTTCGCCGAGCCGCTGCTTATCGAGGTCGGGACGGGCGTAGTCCTTCGGCAGCACGCCCTTGAGCGACTTGTTGTCGCGTTCGATGGCGACCATCGCGTCGTCGATGAGCTTGCCGATGGTCGGCTGCTTGGCGTTGTCCTGAAGGTGTTTCCAGCGGGCAGGTTTCGGAACCCAGAAGACATTGCTCCCGCGATACTCGTCGGGGTCTTCCGGGTCTGCCCCCTGGGCTTTCTCTGCGAGAAGCTGATTGTGCCGCTCCTCGAATGCGTCGCTGATGTATTTCAGGAAGATGAGGCCGAGCACGACGTGCTTATAAACGGCTGCGTCCATGTTGTTGCGGAGCTTGTCGGCTGCAAGCCAGAGCTTTGCTTCGAAGCCAATTGTGGCTCCGTTGTTGCCTTTGCTGTTCTTTGCCATAGCGAGCCTAACTTCCAAATCACGTTAGAGACGGCTAGAGTTACAGTGTCGCCCACTTTCGCCGGAGCAAGGGCGCTCTTGTGCTAGTCAGTACGACAAGTGCTGCCCGATTCACGTCCACGATGTCAGTGAAGTCCCGTGTCTGCCCCCTGATTCCAGCCGCCGAGAGCGTCGCGAGCAACGCTTCAGCAGCGTTCAGACTCGCCTCATGTGCGGTGACGGCATCATCGAATGACGCAGCCGAAGCCTCTTCGCATTGAATTCGCAGGCAGTGAAGGTAATGTCGGAATGCCGACTGTTCCGTGAACCCGACAGCAGAAGGCTGTGGTCCCGAAAAGAGTGGAGCGGAATACTCGTTACGAAACCGACCCATTGGCTCCATGCGATTTAGCAACCGCATTCGGTGAGCGATATCCAAATACGGTATCTTATATTCAGATAGTGCTTGGGGGCAGTAATACCATGTCGCCCGCTGCCGTGTCTCTTCTTCGAAGGCCTGCCGGAACTTGTCGGGTGGAAACGAGCGAACATTCATCCAAGTGCCCGAGCAAATCGCGTCCGTCTTCGCGCAGGCTGCGGCAAGCATTTGATGGTTGCAGTATCCGATGATTACCTTTGCACCGCGTAGACGGAATCCAGCCGCGAGGTCGAGGACATTTGCGAGCCAATTGGGATCATCAACGAGATACTGTCCATTGGGATGCTCGCAGACGAGGTAGTACCCGGCAGCATCCCACTTCTCAGATCGCTCCAAAAGCAAGGCGACCTGGCTCTGATCCTTGGCCGCGTCTGCTCCCAGTGCAATGGTGGCATAGCGCGGCTTACTGCCACCCGTGGCTGCCGCTTCCTCAAGCACCGCCCTTTGGGTTTCCAGCCAGTCATCGTTAATTGATATGGCCAACATTCCAGGCAAGATGAATGCGGCAGTCGCAAGAGATTCGTTGAGTTCCGCCAGACAGCCAATAAGCTTGGCGAGTTCCGGTCCCTGCCAAAACGCATTCGTGGAGTAATTGTCCGGCCAATATTCATGCTCACACAACCGCTCATGGTCGGAGTGGGGGACGTAAAATTGTGGATCCAATAGCACCTGACCGCCGGGGAGGTCAGTTAGGCCGGTCGAAAGCCGTAGTAGCTGGTCTGCGTTCAGGTCTCGCGGGCTAAGGACGGCTGTGCCGCCGCCCCATGCCTCAATCAAGTGGCGGCAGTGTTCCATCATTCCGTAGCCGAATTGAAGATAGAGTTCCATTAGGCGGTCACCTCGTCTGACACTCCATCGGCGGCCTCGATGGGCAGTAAACATGCCAACATGCAGGTAAAGCTCCACTCCCTCAAATACCCTCTTGATCGCATATCTCATTCATCCAGTCGATGGCTTCGCGTACGGACTGTGGCCGATGGTCTCGTCGCTTCTGTGTCATGCTGACTACCAAGTCTGTGAATCCACGTGAGTCTACGAGCGGCAAAGTAACCGCCTGCAATGGGAGCGTCTCAACGCGCGTGACAATTTCCAAATCCGTGCGTGCGCCGTGGCGAAACGGGTTTGTGCCAGTTGCGCATTCGTAAAGTGTCACGCCAAGGGCGAAAAGGTCGCATCGACAGTCAATTTCGGCCTTGATGTTTCGCGTCTGCTCAGGCGGGGCGTAACCGAGCGTGAACTTTCCCCACGCCAACGCCGTGGCTGTATTCGATTGCAAACTAAGATGCCGCGCAATGCCGAAGTCGATTAGCCAGTAGCCGCCATTCGTGTCGCAAATAATATTCTCCGGTTTCACATCTCGATGAACGATCCGAGCCTGCTCGGCTGCCAGCAAAGAGGCGAGAATATCTCGCCCTAGGCGCAAGACGGTCTTCGGTTCTAAAGCGCCATTTGCGAGTCGAGCACGTAGGGTATCGCCGTGGACTCTTTTTTCACGAAACCAGATCCAATCGCCGACCTGGGACGATGCGATGCCGGTAGCGAGGATGGGCGGTACTTTTGCCGAAGTTAACTGCGAAACGGCCAAGAGCTCACGACGAATCGTCTCAAGGTCATTTCCCGGTCGAAGTAACTTCAAGACGACCTCCCCGTCGGCCGTATGCGTCGCAGAGAATACGACCTTTTGTCCTCCGTCACTTAGCGGAGCGAGGTTTGAAAGGTCGGGGAACTGCTGGGTGAGCCATGCGGTATCGATGTTCTTGTTGACATTCACCGATGAGTCCCTCGCGGGGCCTCGGCGGAACGCCAAGCCCATTCGTTAAAAAGCCACGACGCATATGACCGGGGCACGCGGTTGGGAAAAGCGCGACGATTGCACTCGACCGGCTTGCCCGGCCTACACACTCGAACGCCTAGCGGTTTAGCCGCCTTACGAAGGCGATCAGTGGAAGCATCCTCCGGCACTAATACGAAAGTATCCGATGCAAACCATGTGTTGAGGTGGGCTTGATTCACAGCAACAGACCACTCAGAGATCTTCGCTTCAACAGCGATGATACGACGCGCTGCAAATATCTTTGTAAGGGCACGAAGCTGCCAAATATCGCCGTATCGCCGAATCAATCGGGCTGCTTCAAGTCGTTCAAGATTTGACTTGATGCTGCGTTGCCCGAGGTGGCGGATGTCGGAACTCGACTTTGGGCCACAGTGATGAAGGTAGTGGGCGATGCGAATGTCGTCTCGCGTGAGAGAGCTTCGCTCATTAACCCAATCGCGAGTGGCAGCAATACTCCAGTAGACGATAACTAAGTCAGGGAAACCGGATGCAATTCGTGGTTCGCGGAAAATCGTCGCATGGCAACCGCGCGGTGCGGCGAAGGGGAGCTCATCGAGGAAGCGGTCGATAAGGTCAAGCTCGGGGCCAGATCGTCGTGAACGAAAAGCCGCCCCAAGCGCCGAATTCGCTGAATCAGAATCTACGATCGTAAAGGTCATAGCAGCTCGCTAAATCGAGATTCGCTCTACGATATTCCTCGTGACCTGCTTTTTCCGGCGGTCGTACAACCGGGTGGTTCGCGGGTCCGAATGGCCTGCTAGGAACTGAACATCCTCCAGCGGCACACCCTGGTCAAGCAAATCGGTAATCGTCGTCGCACGGAACGAATGGCAGGTGAGGCGGTCGGCCGGTAAGCCTGCCGCCTTCAGTCTGCGTTTCACCATGCGCAGCACGTCGTTTTCACTCATGCCGTTGTCGCTCATCTTGCCGCTCCGTCCGATCGCAGAGCGGAAGAGGGGAGCGTCCTCGCCTTGGTCGCCACCGGCGGCGGCCAGATACTCGCGAATAAAGCCCTCAAGGTCGTGTCGGGCCGGGATGTCGCGTACCTTGCCGCCTTTCTCGTCGAAGCGAAAGACCGATTGCCGCCCGTCGGTGTAGAAGTCCCGCCGCCGGAGCTTGGCGACGGCCCCGGCACGGACCGCAGTGTAAATCATCACGCCAATAATGGCTCGGTCGCGCAGTCCAACCGCCGTGCGGGTGTCGATGCCCGCAAGCACGCCGCGGGCCTGCTTAACCGTTAAAGCGGGCGTCTTGCCCTCGGTCATGCTGTGCTTCGGTCCACGAACGGAAAGGGCCGGGTTCAGCACCACTGCATGTCGCTCCACGAGCTTGTCGAAGAACTTCCGGATGCCCGCCAGGTGGAGCTTCTTCGTCGGCTTCGACGCGGGCTTGAACTTCGGCGGCTGTCCACGACGAGTTTTGACCTCAGCCTGGAGCCGCTTCAGATAGTCGCTGACGATTCCCGGCGTCACTTCGGGCAGCGCGACGCCGAGCGATTCGCAGTGCTGAAGGAACCGGTGCACGGCATGCCGATAGGCACGCTCGGTGTGCGAGTTCTCTTCACCGGCGAAGAACTCGTCGTATGCGAACCGAGCGTTGTTGCCTGCAAAGCGCACGATTGCTGGCGCCTCGATTGGCCCGGAGCCCGCAATCCTCTGCGGAGCGAGCGGAAGTCGCGTCTTGTTCATCCCACGTGGCCGAACATTGGCCCAAGATCTAGCGGCGACGGGGCGTCCCCTATCGCTTCTGTTGCGCATGATAAAGGATGTTATCATGCACGACAAGA